>CALJDH010000055.1 GCA_938023895.1 uncultured Aliiroseovarius sp. | reverse complement strand
GAGGACACCGGCTTCCCCGATCTTCTGACCCGCGCGGTAAAAGCCGCCGCCGACCGTTCCAAGGAGCTTGCCAATGGCTGACCTGACCCCAGAGATCACATTTGATGACTTCATGAAAGTCGACATTCGCAAGGGCACCATTGTGCGCGCCGAACCCTTCCCCGAAGCCCGCAAACCCGCCATCAAACTGTGGGTCGATTTCGGCGACGAGATTGGCGAGAAGAAAAGCTCGGCCCAAATCACCGCGCATTACAACCCCGACACGCTGATCGGCAAATCGGTCATCGCCGTGGTGAACTTCCCGTCCCGCCAGATCGGCCCGATGCGCAGCGAGGTACTGGTGCTTGGCCTGCATGACGCCGATGACGGTGTGGTACTGCTAAGCCCCGATCACGATGTCCCCAACGGCGCACGGATGTGCTGATGAAACTCTTCATCTCGCGCCCTCTGCCCGACGCGGTTCTGTCCCGCGCCCGCGATACCTTCGACACCACGGTGCGCGACATCACGACCCCGATGAACCGGGACGAGATGATTGCAAGCCTTCGCGACTATGACATCGTTCTGCCGACGCTAGGCGACCTCTATACGGCCGACATCTTTGAAAGCGCAGGGCCGATCCGCGCCCGCCTCTTGGCGAATTTCGGTGTGGGCTACAATCATATCGACGTAGACGCGGCCAAGGCGCACGGCCTTCTGGTCACGAACACTCCCGGCGCCGTCACCGATGCCACCGCCGACACAGCGATGACCCTGATCCTGATGACCGCCCGTCGTGCTGGCGAAGGCGAACGAATGTTGCGCAAAGGCGCGTGGGAAGGTTGGCACCCCACACAGCTGTTGGGCATGCACGTGTCGGGCAAAACTGTCGGCATCATCGGCATGGGCCGCATTGGCGAGGCAATCGCCAAGCGCTGCCATTTCGGTTTCGGCATGAAGGTGGTCTTCTACAACCGCTCGCCCAAAACGCCTGACCTGCCCGCACAGCAACTTCCCAGCATCGACGCCGTCGCCCGCGCGGCAGATATCCTTGTCATCGCAGTTCCGGGCGGGGCCGAAACGCTCCACCTGATCGACAAAGACACGTTCGACGCCATGCCGTCCCATGCGCTTCTGATCAATATCGCGCGCGGTGAAATCGTCAATGAGTCCGCGCTAAAAACCGCTTTGGAACAGGGTCAGATCGCAGGCGCGGGTTTGGACGTCTACGAGTTCGAACCCAAGGTGCCCAAAGCCCTCACTGACCGCGAGGACGTGACGCTGCTGCCCCATCTGGGCACTGCCACGCTCGAGGTGCGCACGGATATGGGCATGCTGGCGATGGACAATGTAGAAGCATTCGCCGACGGAAAGCCATTACCAACCCCGGTCTGATCTTCCTCTTGCCCGGGTCTCCGCCTGTCGCACCGCGACAGGCCATCAAGCGCGCCGCAGGCGTAACTTTGGGAACTTAACCGCCCGTCGCCTCACGCCAGTGGCGGCGGCAGAGCGACACATAGGTCTCGTTCCCGCCGATCTGCACCTGATCGCCGTCGGTCAACACTCGTCCCTGATCATCCTGCCGCACCACCATCGTGGCCTTCTTTCCGCAGTGACAAATCGTGCGCACCTCGCGCATTTCATCGGCCAGCGCCAACAACGCGGCGGATCCCGGGAACAGATTGCCCTGAAAATCCACCCGCAGCCCGTAGCACATCACCGGTACGCCCAGATCATCCACCGCACGCGCCAACTGCCAGACCTGCTCGCGGCTAAGGAACTGCGCCTCATCGATGAACACACAGGCGCACGGACCCTCCGCCAGACGACGTGCGATCTTGTCATACAGATCCTCGTCCACGCCAAAGGTGTCCGCGTCCGCACCGATCCCGATCCGGCTGCCGATCCGCGCCTCACCTACGCGATTGTCGAACTGCGCGGTGATCAGATAGCTCTGCATCCCGCGTTCGTGATAGTTATAGCTGGCCTGCAGAAGCAGGGTCGATTTCCCCGCGTTCATGGTCGAATAGTGAAAATAGAGCTTTGCCATACCCCTGAATTACGCGGCCTGCACGGCCGGTTCAACCCGTCACAGGGCGTGCCGAAAAGGAGAAAGCGGATGCGCACACAAATCCGGTCGATGGGCAAAGCCCGGGGATGGAAATGACCGTTGCACTGGGAAAACAATCACATCCCGCTTTCTCGTGCGGGACTTGCCCACACCCCCGCAGCACGCTGACCGCAGGGCCTTTCTTGCCAACGCAGATCGCGCCGGGCACTTGTCACGAAAACTCTCTCACTCGCAAACAGCAAAAAAGAACTCGGTACACCTTTGAAATAAGCCATTCCATTACCGTCAAAATAATGGGAAAAGAGGTGTGGAATTCCCCACACGCATGTGGGGACGACAAGGGAATATGAGTATGGCTGGTGTTGGAAGCTATCTGAAAAAACATACAGAGGCTCTGGTGAAGGACGTCGGGCTGGAAGCAGCCTGTTCTGCGACGGGTAAATCCAAGGCCACGTTGGGACGTTATTATTCCGATAGCGAAGAACACGCCGACCGCTTCATGCCCATCGACGCCGTTGCCGCGCTGGAAGAGGCCTCGCGCTATCCGCATGTCACCAGCGCATTGGCCGAGCTTCAGGGGATCACCATTTCCTATGATTCCGAACGCAAGAACTCGCCCGAGGGTGGGGTGAACAGCGACGTGATTGCCCTGTCGCAGCGCTTTGCGATGCTGATGGCAGAATACCAGCAATCCATCGAAGACGGCATCATTACGATCAACGAAGCCAAGCGCCTTCTACGTGAAACGCTGGCGCTTCAGCATGTGCTGATCGACATGAAGCTGCATCTGGAAGAAGAGGCCGGGAACGGCCAAGCTTGATTGTCTGGGCCTAGTTATCTGGGCCAGATCACCCGAACAGAATCACCAACCACGCAATGCCCCCGGCAATCGCCGTCAGCGCGACAAATGCGCTGGCAGTGTCCTTAGCCTCGCGCGCAAGATCGTGTTGTTCGCGGGTGACCAGATCGACGGTGCGTTCAATCGCGGTGTTGATCAGCTCGGAGGCGACGACCAGCACGCTCAGCGCCAGAAGCAACGCGGTTTCTCCACGGGTCAGGTCCATCCACAGCGCCGCAGCACATGAGATCACGCAGACGACGCTCCATTGCCACAACGAGCCTTCAGTGCGCCACGCGGCGCGCCATCCGGCCCAGGACCAGATGCACCGCAGCCAGAACCGATGCCACAAAGCCTTCAGCATGTGTCCCCCTTAACCGTCGCGTGTTCAAGATAGTGCTGAACCGCGTCTTGCACCCGGCGGAACCGATCACCGCCCAGTTTGGTGCCACCGAACCAGCGGGTCACCACGATAATGTGGCCTGTGACGCCCTCGCGTTCCAGCATCCGCAGAATGACCATGCCCGCGCCCGCCTCGCCATCATCGCCTTTCGTACCGCCCTCGTCGGGCAGGATCGCCGCCCATGTATTGTGCGTGGCCTTGGCGTAGCGTTTGTCGCGGGTCAGGGTCTTCAAAAACGCCTTCACATCCGCGCGGCTGCTCACCGGCCCGCCCGAGACCGCGTATTTCGATCCCCGGTCGGTCAGAAACCCGCTAAATTGCTGCATATCTGTCTTGCCCATAGGTAATGTATAGCCGCCGCGCCAACGCTTCGCCAGATCACTCTGGCCTTTGCCGCCCAAGCGGATAGACTTGGATCATGTTTACCATCGAACACGAATTTGACTCGACCGTCGTCACTCTTGTGGACGAGGGCGAAGATACCGAAGCCCCGCACTTGAACGAAGATGTGGTCATCAACGCCTTTGCTGGGTGTGTGACACTGGAACAATGGGATCCGAGGACCGATCAGGTGCATAAGATCACCTTATCTCCAGCGCAGTTGCGCGACCTGACCGCCGCGCTAAACCTTCCCGAAGGGATTTATCGGTCCGAGATCAAACGCGGCTAAGCGTCCGCGCCACCGCATCTTTCCAGCCCGCATAGCGACGGGTGAGGGTGTCGTTGTCCATCTGCGGCGCAAAGCTTCGCTCCAGCGCCCAAGTCTCGGCAAATCCGGCTTGATCTGGATAGATCCCGGCCTTCATGCCAGCGAGCCACGCTGCGCCCAGCGCGGTGGTCTCTAGAACCGTTGGGCGATCCACGGCGGCTTGGTTGATGTCAGCCAGAAACTGCATCGCCCAATCGGATGCCGCCATCCCGCCATCCACACGCAGCACGGTGTCCCCCGCATCGCCCATATCGGCCTGCATTGCCTCCAACAGATCGCGGGTTTGAAAGCCCACCGCCTCGAGCGCGGCACGGGCGAACTCTTTCGGGCCGGACCCGCGGGTCAAACCGAATACCGCGCCCCGGCATTCCGCATCCCAATAGGGTGCGCCCATGCCGGTGAAGGCGGGGACCAAGATCACCTCTTGCGCCGGGTCGGCCGCATCGGCCAGTGCTGTGGTCTCGGCCGCGTTGTCGATGATTCCCATCCCATCGCGCAGCCATTGAACCGCCGCGCCTGCGATGAAGATGGACCCCTCCAGCGCATAGGTCGGCTTTCCATCCAGCTGATAGGCGATCGTCGTCAACAGGCGGTTGTTCGACGCCACCGGCGTATCGCCCGTGTTCAGCAGCGCAAAACATCCAGTGCCATAGGTGGATTTCAGCATGCCCGGATGGAAACAGGCCTGCCCAATCGTCGCCGCCTGCTGGTCGCCCGCCACGCCCAAAATGGGCACCGGCGCACCCAGCAGGTCCGTGACACCGAACTCAGACGCACAATCGCGCACCTCGGGCAGCAGGCTCATCGGGATGTTCAGAAGCGCGCAAATGTCTGCGTCCCATTCCCCGCGCTTGATGTCATAAAGCATCGTACGCGCGGCGTTGGTCGCATCGGTCACATGAGACGCGCCACCCGTTAGCCGCCAGATCAGGAAAGTGTCCACGGTGCCAAAAGCCAGCTCTCCGGCCTCGGCCTTCGCCCGCGCGCCCTCCACATTGTCCAAGATCCATGCCAGCTTCGTGGCCGAGAAATACGGGTCCAGCAAAAGCCCCGTCCGGTCCGTCACCATCGCCTCGTGCCCGGCGGCTTTCAGGTCGGCGCAGGTTTCAGCGGTCCGGCGATCCTGCCAGACAATCGCGTTATAGATCGGCGCCCCAGTCACGCGGTCCCAGACCAGCGTCGTTTCACGTTGGTTGGTGATGCCAATGGCCGTGATCTGTTGCCCTTCGGCGGCCTCAAGACAGGTGGCGCACACGGTTTCCCAGATCTCTTCCGGGTCATGTTCGACCCAGCCCGAGGCTGGAAAATGCTGGGTGAACTCCTTCTGCGCTACGTTGCGGGGCCGCATATCCCCATCAAACAAGATCGCGCGCGAAGAAGTGGTGCCCTGATCAATGGCAAGGATATGGGTCATGGGGCTCTCCTTCTTGGCATCGCGCGCGGATCTTTCTAGAAGTTATCGCTAGCACCTTGCCAAATCCAAGTCACGTACATCCCGAAGGACCCGATATGGACATTCTTAACGCCCTGCGCAGCATCACTGGCCCGGATCATGTTCTCATTGGTCCTGACACGGCGGGATTTGCGACGGATTGGATCGGGAAGTACCAGAATACGCCCTTGGCGGTGGTGCGTCCCGGATCGGTCGACGAGGTTTCGCAGGTGATGAGACTGGCCAATGAGACACGCACGCCTGTCGTGCCGGTGTCAGGTCACACCGGGCTTTCCGGTGGTGCACATGCGCCCAAGGACAGCCTAATGCTTTCGCTGGCGCGGCTGAACGCAATCCGCGAGATCAAGCCTGATGCCCGCCTTGCCATCGTAGACGGCGGCGTAGTGTTGGAGACCTTGCACAACGCGGTCGCTGAACACGGGCTGCGCTTTCCCATGACGTTTGGCGCGCAGGGCTCGTGCCAGATCGCTGGGATGCTGGCCACGAATGCGGGTGGGTCCAATGTACTGAAATTCGGCAACACCCGCGCGCTGTGCATCGGGATCGAGGCCGTCTTGTCCGATGGCCGCGTGTTGGATCTGATGAGCGAGCTGCACAAGGACAATTCCGGCTATGACCTGCGCGATCTGTTGATTGGCTCGGAAGGCACGCTGGCCGTGATCACCGGGGCGGTACTGAAACTGGTTCCCGCCCCCGCCGCGCGTGCGACGGCACTACTGGCGCTGGACAACTTGACTGACGCGCTGTCCGTCCTGAACCGCCTGCAAGAGGCCACCGGAGGCGCGGTCGAGGCGTTTGAATACATGCCCGCGCATTACCTGTCCGCCGTGCACGCCCAATTCCCGGATCTGAACCCGGTTTTCGATGCCGACCACCCGGTGACGGTTTTGGCCGAGATCGCCTCGACCGCGCCCGCCGACGGGCAACCCAACGCGAATGGCAGCCTGCCGCTGGTCAGCACGTTCGAGGCGCTACTGGCCGACGCGATCGAAGCGGGGCAAATCCAAGATGCCGTCATTGCACAGAACGACACCCAACGCAGCCAGCTCTGGGCCCGCCGCGAAGCCGCCGCCGAGGTCTGCCTTGCCCGCAGCCCGTTGGTGAACAACGACATCGCCCTGCCACTGGATCAAATTGAACCTTTCTTGGCCCACATGGCTTCGGAACTCGCCCAGCTAGATGCGAATGCCGACACGCTTGAAGTTGCACATCTGGGCGACGGCAACATCCACTACGCAGTTTTCCCAAGCGACCCCGCGCTCTGTGACCCAGTGATGGAAAAGGTCGAGGACGTTGTACGCGAGATGGGCGGCAGCTTTTCAGCCGAACACGGGATCGGCCTGTCCAAACTGCCTTCTATGCAACGCCGCAAGGATCCGGTGGCGTTGGACGTAATGCGCCAAATCAAGCAGGCGCTGGACCCGAAGGGGATCATGAACCCGGGGAAGGTGTTGCCGGACTGACCAACGGATCATTTCAACAGATGGTCCGCTTTTTACCCCCGCCGTTACCCACGCAAAGAAACTCTGATAGCGTTTAGTCATGAAACTAAGACAATACATCTGTGCCGGTTTTATGACGGTCGCAGGGATCGCACATGCGGAGGAAGACTCGCGCGCGGTTCAGAAAGACATCCGCTTTGGCGAACTTCCCCAGCATGTATTGGACATCCATTTACCCGATGCGGTAGCGTCAGACACACCCGTGCTGGTCTTCTTCTATGGCGGTGGGTTTTCACACGGGGATAAGGCACAAATCCGGCGGGTGGGGAAAACCTTCGCGGATGCGGGGATCATCGTCGTCGCACCCAATTATCGCCTCTCCCCAGTCGCCGCCTTCCCGGATTTCGTCAAGGATGCGGCCTTAGCGGTTTCCTATGTCTGGCAGAACTTGCGCGATGACGACGCGGGGCCCCGACCGATCTTCATCGGCGGTTGGTCGGCGGGGGCCTATATCTCGGCTCTGGTTGCCTATGATCGGCGCTATCTTGAAGCGGCGGATGTGCCGGCGAGCGCAATCGCTGGCTTCATT
>CALJDH010000054.1 GCA_938023895.1 uncultured Aliiroseovarius sp. | reverse complement strand
CGATTGCGGCCCACGGCCCACAGCCCCCCAAACGCTTTCGCTGGCGGCGCATGTCGCTGACCACCGGACGCGCCACGGGACCGGAGCGCATCGCGCCGGAATGGTGGTTTCAGGACGAAAACTGGCGCGCGGGCCTGCGCGATTATTGGCGGGTCGAGACCACGCAAGGACGGCGGTTGTGGCTGTTCTATACGCCGCAAAACCCCGGCTGGTTCGTACAGGGGGAATTCGCATGACCCCACCACCGCCCCATCTGCGCAGCCTACAGACGCAGGGCAATTCCTATGCCGAACTGTGCGTCACCACGAACTTCACCTTCCTGACCGGCGCCTCGCATCCGGAAGAGCTGATCGTCCGTGCGGCTGAGCTTGGGCTTTCTGCCATCGCCATCACCGACCACAACTCACTGGCCGGGGTGGTGCGCGCGTGGTCCGCCCTGAAGCAGCTTCGGCAAGAGGCAGCCGAGGCGGTGAAGATCCAGTCACAGCAGCGGGTGGATGCCTCGTCCCGACAGAAAACCGGCCCTGAGACCCCGATTGCCAAGCCAGACACCGTCCAACTGCCAAAGCTGATTGCCGGATGTCGTTTGGTCTTGCAGGACAGCACAGTGGACTGGGTCGCTCTGCCCCGCGACCGCGCCGCCTATCAGCGCCTGACACGCCTGCTGACCTTGGGCAAACGCCGAGCTGAGAAAGGCCAGTGCATTCTTTATACCAAAGACATGATTGCGACGTGCAAAGGCATGATCCTGATTGCCCTGCCGCAGAAGGGATTCAGGCAGGCTGTGTCCGAGATCCAGCAAATGCGCCGCCGCTTTCCCGATCACGTTTTCTTGGGGGCAGCGCCTCGTTATGACGGAAGCGACCAGGCCTATCTGACGGCCTGTGCCGATCTCGCGCACCGCGCCTCGGCCCCGATGGTGGCCGTGGGGGATGTGCTGATGCACCACGCCAGCCGCAGGCAGTTGGCAGATGTGCAGACCTGTATGCGCGAACATATCACCATCGACCAAATCGGCACCCGCGCCCTGCCCAATGCCGAACGCCGCATCAAACCCGCCCCCGACATGATCCGCCTGTTTCGCAACCACCCCGGCGCGATCCGCCGCACGCTGGAAATCGCTGACCGATGCAGCTTTGATCTGGGCGAACTGTCCTATGAATACCCGCATGAGGAAGGCGCGACCGAGCCCCCCTTCGCCCGGCTGGAACGGCTGGCGCAGGAAGGGCTGGCGCGGCGCTATCCTGACGGCGCACCGGACCGTGCGCGCACGCTGATGGCCAAGGAACTGGCCGTGGTGAAAGAGCTGGATTTCCCCGCCTATTTCCTGACCGTCCACGACATTGTGCAATTCGCCAAGTCGCAGGGCATTCTGTGTCAGGGGCGTGGGTCGGCGGCAAACTCGATCCTTTGCTATCTTCTGGGCATCACCGATGTCAGCCCCGACATGATCTCGATGGTGTTTGAACGTTTCATCTCGAAATACCGGGGCGAACCGCCGGATATTGACGTGGACTTTGAACATGAACGCCGCGAAGAGGTGATCCAGTGGATCTACCAGAAATACGGTCGCCACCGCGCCGGGCTGTGTGCCACGGTCATTCATTTCCGAAGCCGTGCGGCGATCCGCGAGGTCGGCAAGGTCATGGGCCTGTCACAGGACGTGACCGCAAGCCTATCCGGCCAGATCTGGGGGATGAGCAATGGCGGCGTCGATCTGGACCGCATCCGCGAGCTGGGGCTGGACCCCGACGACCGCCGCCTGATGCAGACCATCCACCTGATCCGCGAGGTCATCGGCTTTCCCCGCCACCTGTCCCAGCATGTGGGCGGGTTCGTCATCACGCGCGGACGGCTGGACGAATTGGCCCCGATTGAAAACGCCGCGATGGAGGATCGCACTGTCATCTGTTGGGACAAGGATGACATCGACGCCTTGGGCATTCTGAAGGTGGATATTCTGGGGCTGGGGATGCTCAGTTGCCTGCGCAAAAGCTTTGCGCTCCTCAGCGAATTCGAGGGACAGGATCTGAGCATCGCCAGTGTCCCGCAGGAAGACCCGACCACCTATGACATGCTCTGCGCCGCCGATGCGGTCGGGGTGTTTCAGGTCGAAAGCCGCGCCCAGATGAACTTCCTGCCCCGGATGAAGCCGCAGACCTTCTATGATCTGGTGATCGAGGTCGCCATCGTCCGCCCCGGCCCCATTCAGGGCGGCATGGTGCAGCCCTATATCAAGCGCCGACAGGGGTTGGAGGAACCCGAACCCTTCGGCCCCGAATTGGAGCAAGTCACCGCCCGCACTCTCGGCGTGCCGCTGTTTCAGGAACAGGCCATGCAGATCGCCGTCGTCGGCGCGGGCTTCACCGCGGAAGAGGCCGACCACCTACGCCGCTCGCTCGCCTCGTTCCGGCGGATGGGCACGATTGGGCAATACCGCGACAAGTTCATCACCGGGATGCTGAAAAACGGCTACAGTACTGACGTCGCCGAGCGCTGTTTTGGCCAGATCGAAGGCTTCGCCGATTACGGCTTCCCCGAAAGCCATGCGGCGGCTTTTGCGATGCTGGCTTACGTGTCGGCTTGGATGAAATGCCACCACCCGGCGGTCTTTGCCTGCGCGCTTTTGAACTCGCAACCGATGGGGTTCTATGCGCCTGCCCAGATCGTGCGGGATGCGCGTGAACATGGGGTGGAAACGCGGCCCATCTGCGTGAACCATTCAGACTGGGACAACCGTCTGGAACGTCGCCCAGATGGCTCACTGGCGCTGCGGTTGGGGTTTCGCCAGATCAAAGGGTTTCGCGAGGAAGACGCAGGCTGGATCGTAGCGGCGCGCGGCAATGGCTATCCGGACCCACAAGCGCTGTGGCTGCGCGCGGGCCTGATTCCGGCGGCGTTGGAACGTCTGGCCGAAGCCGACGCCTTCGCGGACATGGGTCTAACCCGGCGCGATGCGCTGTGGCAGGTC
>CALJDH010000053.1 GCA_938023895.1 uncultured Aliiroseovarius sp. | reverse complement strand
GAAGGAGTGTTTCACGTGAAACATCTGGATTTCGATGTGATTGTTGTTGGGGGCGGGCACGCGGGTGCAGACGCCGCCCATGCTGCTGCGCGTATGGGCGCGAAGACAGCGTTGATCACCTTGCGCAAGGAAGACCTTGGCGTGATGTCCTGTAACCCCGCCATAGGTGGGCTTGGGAAGGGGCATCTGGTGCGCGAAATTGATGCGCTGGATGGCTTGATGGGCCGCGTCGCGGACCAAGCTGGCATCCAGTTTCGCCTGCTGAATCGTCGCAAAGGGCCAGCTGTTCAAGGCCCGCGCGCACAAGCTGATCGGGCGATTTATCGCAAAGCTATGTCGGCCGAGATCCTGTCGACCGAAGGTCTGACCCTGATTGAAGGCGAAACAACTGACCTGATCATGGATGGAGATCGTGTCAGTGGCGTCGTGCTTCAGGATGGATCGAAGCTGAACGCAGGCGCCGTGGTGCTGACAACGGGTACGTTCCTGCGTGGGATTATCCATATCGGCGACAAGCAAAGCCAAGGTGGCCGGATGGGCGATCGCCCCTCGGTTAAACTGGCGGAACGCATTGATTCCTTTAATCTTCCGCTTGGTCGCTTGAAAACCGGTACGCCGCCGCGTCTAAACGGAAAGACCATCAATTGGGACATTCTAGCATCGCAGCCGGGCGATGATGATCCCGCGATGTTTTCTTTTATGAATAAGGCGCCAATTGCGCGGCAGATTTCTTGCGGAATCACCCATACGAATACGCAAACCCATGACATCATCCGAGCCAATCTAGATCGCTCGGCGATGTATGGCGGGCATATCGATGGCGTCGGGCCACGCTATTGCCCCTCGATCGAAGATAAGATTGTGCGCTTTGCGGACAAAGAGAGCCATCAGGTGTTCCTTGAGCCGGAAAGTCTGGACGATGACACGGTGTATCCGAACGGGATCAGCACCTCTTTGCCTGTTGAGGTGCAGGAGGACTACGTGCGCTCCATCGTCGGGCTTGAGCAGGTCGAAATCCTGCAGCCCGGCTATGCCATCGAATATGACTACGTCGACCCACGTTCTCTGACCGAAACGCTGGCCCTGCGGGATGTGCCGGGGCTATATCTTGCGGGTCAGATCAACGGAACCACAGGATATGAGGAAGCGGCCGCCCAGGGTTTGGTGGCTGGGACCAACGCCGCGTTGGCGGTGCAGGGTAGGGATCCGGTGATCTTCTCGCGCTCGAACTCCTATATCGGTGTGATGATCGATGACTTGATTACACGCGGTGTAACCGAGCCCTATCGTATGTTTACATCACGCGCCGAATATCGGCTGTCTTTGCGTGCAGATAATGCCGATCAACGCCTGACGCCCCTTGGGATTGATCTTGGGCTGGTGAAGGATCCACGTAGGTCAGCCTTCGAAGCCAAGCGTGACGCCCTGTCGCGCGCGAAAGAACAGCTGACGCGGACTACGTATACCCCACAAGATCTTGTGGGTCTTGATCTAAACGTACGTAAGGATGGTACCCGTCGTACCGCCTACGAGCTTTTGGCTTTCCCTGATATGAGCTTTGCGAAGCTGGTTCAGTTGGACGCAGCTCTGGATCAGATTGACGATGAGGTGAAGCTTCAGGTCGCGCGCGATGCGCTTTATGCGAACTATATCGAGCGTCAGCAGAAAGATGTTGAGGCGCTGAAACGGGATGAAGCACACGTGATTCCGAAGGATTTCGACTATTCATCGCTCAGCGGTTTGTCGAACGAACTCGCATCGAAGCTTCAGGCAGCGCGTCCACGCACTTTGGCTCATGCAAGCCGCGTTGAAGGGATGACGCCTGCAGCGCTGACGCTGCTTCTATCCAAGATTCGCCAGTTCGAGCGGAAGCGCTCAGCATGAATCACACCGAATTTCAGCGTCACGTCGATGTTTCACGTGAAACATTCGAGCGACTCGAGGCTTATGTCGCGTTGATGAAGAAGTGGAATTCGGCGATTAATCTGGTTTCGCCCAGTACGATTTCAGAAATCTGGACGCGCCATATTCTTGATTCGGCCCAGATATATGGGATTGCGCCAGAGAATCCCAATATATGGTGTGACCTCGGGTCGGGTGGTGGCCTTCCAGCTTTGGTCGTCGCGATCATGGCGAAGGAGGCGAATCCAGAGCTTTCTGTGACCTGCATCGAAAGCGACCTGCGCAAAGCAACATTTCTGCGGACCGTCGCACGCGAGCTTGATCTGAAATTGTCCGTCCGCTCAGAACGAATCGAAAAAGCCAAGCCACAGAAGGCCGATGTCCTGTCAGCGCGCGCTTTGGCGTCATTGGATGCGCTGTGTGGCTTTGCTGAACGCCACCTGAAGCCCAGTGGCGTTGCTATTTTCCCCAAGGGCGAAAACTATCGACAGGAAATCGACGAAGCCCTTGAAAACTGGTCGTTTCAGCTTGATACATATCCCAGCAAGACCCATCCATCCGCCGTTATTCTGAAGATTAAGGAAATCTCACGTGTCTGACCCATTCCAAGTACGCGGGCCGAAGATTATTGCCATCACCAACCAGAAAGGCGGGGTTGGAAAGACCACAACAACGATCAATCTTGGGGCGGGGCTGGCTGAAGCCGGAAAACGCGTGCTTTTGATTGACTTGGACCCACAGGGCAATGCGTCGACGGGCTTGGGCGTCGCCGCTGATGACCGCGAGATGAGCACCTATGATCTTCTGCTGGAAGAAGCGTCGGTTCTGGACGTGATCAAAGAAACTTCCATCGACAATCTGCTGATCTCGCCCGCGACAACAGACCTGTCCTCGGCGGATATCGAGCTGGTCTCGAACGAAAAGCGCAGCCATCTTCTGCGTGACGCATTACGAGATGTAGCGTTGGCTCAGCTCAACATCGACTATATCTTGATCGACTGCCCACCGTCGTTGAACCTTCTGACTGTCAACGCTCTGGTCGCAGCGGACAGCGTTCTGATCCCGTTGCAAAGTGAATTCTTTGCGCTGGAAGGCCTGTCGCAGCTTCTTCTGACCGTGCGTGAGGTACGTACAGCCGCCAACCCCGATCTGCGAATCGAAGGCGTTGTTTTGACCATGTATGACAGCCGCAACAACCTGTCCCGTCAGGTCGAGGCAGACGCGCGTGAAAATCTGGGCGAGTTGGTGTTCAAGACCATGATTCCGCGCAATGTCCGCGTCAGCGAGGCGCCCTCTTTCGCGCTGCCCGTGTTGATGTATGATCCGACGTCCAAGGGCAGCCGCGCCTATCGCAATCTGGCCGCGGAACTGATCAAACGATAATCGGAGGCGAGTAATGAGCAAACCAACTAAGAATCGCGGCCTGGGCCGTGGCTTGTCGGCCCTGATGGCGGATGTTGTGGTTGAGGAATCGCCTAAGGGTGCACCAGCCGAACCGCGCCGCGCGGACATGATGGTTCCGATTGAAAAGATCAAACCGAACCCCGAACAGCCGCGACGCACCTTTACGCAGGAGCAGCTGGATGACCTGGCGGCCTCGGTGAAGGAGAAAGGGGTGATCCAGCCCCTAATCGTGCGTCCGCGTCCCGGCAGCGAGGATGAGTACGAGATTGTCGCAGGTGAACGCCGCTGGCGCGCCTCGCAGATGGCGAAACTGCACCAACTTCCTGTAATTGTTCGCGAATATTCCGATACCGAGGCGCTGGAAGTCGCGATTATCGAAAACATTCAGCGCGCCGATCTGAACGCGATCGAAGAGGCTGCTGGCTATCGTGATCTGATGGATCGGTTTGGGCACACGCAAGAGAAAGTCTCGGAAGCTCTAGGCAAAAGCCGTTCGCACATCGCGAACCTTCTGCGCCTTCTGAACCTGCCTGATGATGTTCAGTCCTTCGTGCGCGATGGGCAATTGACCGCCGGGCACGCGCGGACGCTGGTTACGGCGGAAAATGCGTCTGCCTTGGCGCGCGAGATTATCAACAAGGGCCTGTCGGTGCGCGCCGCCGAGAAGCTGGCGAAGGGTGCGGGCGAAAGCAAGCCGCGTGCAACAAGCCCAAAAGCCGAGAAGGACGCCGATACCAAAGCGCTCGAGGCGGATCTGTCGGCGACGATGGGCATGAAAGTTCAGATCGACCACAAAGCCGGAGGCGAGGCCGGGACGGTCACGATCCGGTACCAAAACCTCGATCAGTTGGACGATATCTGCGGAAAACTGTCAATTTAGTCCGGCAAAAGCTCTCGCAAAATACCATTCAAAACGGGGCGGCCATTTTTGGTCGCCCTAAGTGTTTTCTGATCGACAGAAACTAGATCAAGTTCGATTAAGTCTTTGATTTTATTCACATCTAGTTGGGCGTCGAACTGGGTCTTCAGCCGTTCTAGGTCGATCCCTTCGACGGTGCGCAGACCCATTAAAAGGTATTCTGTTACCTGTTCAGAGGGGGGGAGAGGCGCTCTCTCGCGCAGGTCAGCGTCCCCCAGTGCGTTTTCCAACCATTTGCTCGGCGAGAGAGGGGGTTCCGTTCCCCACCTGTTCTCGCCAAAGGACAGCCGCCCGTGCGCGCCCGGACCGATCCCGATCCAGTCGCCGCTGCGCCAATAGATCAAATTGTGCCGACTTTCTTCGCCGGGGCGCGCGTGGTTCGAGACCTCATAGGCGGGTAGGCCGGCGGCTTCGGTGGCGTATTGCGTGTGGAAGAACATGTCGACGGCCAGTTCGTCTTCGGGCAGGCCGGACAGTTTTCCCGCCTCAAAACGCGCACCGAAGACGGTGCCGGGTTCGATGGTCAGTTGGTAGAGCGACAGGTGATCCGGTGCTAAGCTAAGCGCGCGGTCAAGCTCGGCCTGCCAGTCGGACAGGCTCTGATCCTGCCGCGCATAGATCAGGTCGAAATTCACGCGGTCGAAATGGGTGCGGGCAATGTCGAGCGCGCGCAGACCCTCGTCGACCGAGTGCATGCGGCCAAGCCTGCGCAGGTCCGCATCGTTTAGCGCCTGAAACCCCATGGACACGCGGTTGACGCCAGCCTTGCGATAGCCCGCGAAGTTTTGCGCCTCGATCGAGGTTGGGTTGGCCTCCAGCGTGATCTCAGTGTCATTGGCGAAGGTCCACAGGTCCGCCGCCTTGTCGATGATCGCGCCGACGGTCGCGGGGTCCATCAAGCTGGGTGTGCCACCACCGAAATAAATCGAATCCAGTACGCGACCTTGGGTTTCAGCCCCATAGCGGTCCA
>CALJDH010000052.1 GCA_938023895.1 uncultured Aliiroseovarius sp. | reverse complement strand
GATAGACCGATCTCTTTCGAGGTTTTGCCCTGACAGGTCAGAATCGCCACGTCGCGTTCGCGCGGGGTCAGCTCGACCACGGGCCGTTCGGCCGAAAGGTCGGCAAAGCTCCATACACCTTGTCGGAACGGATCTTCGGGCGTCAAGCTGGTGCCACGTACACGACACCAGAACATGTCCCCATCCAGACGCCGCATGATGCGCTCGTCCTCGTAGCGTCCGGTTTCGCGCAGGATGTCGCCGCCAACACGGGCTACTTTTTCATAGTCTTTCAGGGACGGGTACAACCGTTCCAGCGGCATGTCTTTGAAGCTGTCGACCTCGGCGCCGAACATCTCGGCAAAGCGCAAGTTGCATTGGCGCACGATCCTGTTTTCGGTCAGCGCAAGCCCGGTGGGCGCGTACATGAAGGCAAGATCCATCTGCGTCATGGCCCCACTCTGCCAAAGCTTTGACGACAATTCAAACAGTTGCGTAGTTTTACGAGGCTTGCGAGGATACAATTTATCGTCCGATAGTCGTTTGGTCGGTCATGATGAAAGGGAGGTCTCATGAATCTGGCTCTTTGGCTCGAGCGTACCGCGCAAGTGCATGGCGACCGGCCCGCAGTGTTTCGCGGGACCGAACAGGTCTTTACCTATGACGGATTTTTCCGTGCGGCACAGGGATTGGCCGCAGGATTGGCTGCGCGCGGCGTTGGGCCGGGTGATCGCGTGGCGTTGTTCATGAAGAATTGCCCCCAGTATCTGCTGGGGTTCTATGGCGTATGGGGGCTGGGTGCGGCGGTGGTGCCGATCAATGCCAAGCTGCACCCTAAAGAAGCGGCCTATATCATTAATAACTCGGGCGCCAAGTTGGTTTTGGTCACGGATGACTTGGCTGACGGCCTTGCCGATGTTGCTGACGTGCCCCTGATTCATGTCGAGCAGCCTGAGTTTGTCGAGCTATTCATGCATGAGCCTCTACCCGTGGCCGAGCGCGCGGGATCTGATTTGGCCTGGCTGTTCTATACATCTGGCACAACCGGGCAGCCCAAGGGCGTCTATATTAGCCACGAGATGATCCGTTCGACCTCTCTGTCTTATCTGTTGGATTGTGACGATGTTTCACCGGATGACGGCGTTTTTTATATGGCGCCGATGAGCCACGGGGCCGGGATATATTCGCCGATCCACGTCGCGCGCGGGGCGCGGCATATCACGCCTGCCTCGGGAGGATTTGATGAGATCGAGCTTCTGGACACTGCCGAAACACAAGGCCCACTTCAGATGTTCATGGCCCCGACGATGGTGCGGCGGTTTACGGATATCGCAAAAGAGGCCGGGCGGCGCGGCGAGGGGATCAAGACCATCGTCTATGGCGGAGGTCCGATGTATTTGGCGGATATCGAAGACGCCGTCGACTGGTTTGGTCCGCGTTTCGTGCAGATCTATGGGCAGGGCGAATGCCCGATGGCGATCTCGGCCTTGTCGCGGGATGACGTGGCGGACCGTTCGCATCCGCGGTGGCGCGAGCGTCTGGCTTCGGTCGGGCGGGCGCAAAGCGTGGTCGAACTGCGGATCGGGGACGAAGCTGGCCAGCCCTTGCCCCCCGGCGGGGTGGGCGAGATCATGGTGCGTGGCAGCCCTGTCATGCCCGGCTATTGGAACAATCCCGAGGCCACCGCGAAGACGCTGGTGGATGGCTGGTTGATGACCGGAGACATGGGGTTTCTGGACGAGGACGGCTATCTGACTATGCGGGATAGGTCGAAGGACGTGATCATCTCGGGTGGGACCAACATTTACCCGCGTGAGGTCGAAGAGGCACTGTTGACCCACCCGGATGTGCGCGAGGTTAGCGTGGTTGGTCGCCCCAGCGCGGAATGGGGCGAAGACGTAGTGGCGTTTGTGGTGTTGGCGGAAGGGGCCGCATTGGACAAGGCCACATTGGACGCGCATTGCCTTGAAAACATTGCCCGGTTCAAACGGCCCAAAGCCTATACCGCGCTGTCTGAATTGCCCAAGAACAACTATGGCAAAGTGCTGAAAACCGAGCTGCGAAAGCTGTGTGGATGAGAAAAAGGCGCGCCGTTTTGGGCGCGCCTTGTAAATCTTCAAGCTGTCCAGATCAGACTGGGCAGGGTTCCTCGCGGTAGGTGCCGTCGCCGTTAGAATAGGCACACATGTTGGTGTGATAGTTGCGCGCCACCATGATGCCAGCGGCAGCGCCGCCCAGCGATGCCAGTACCGTCCAGTTTTTATTGGCCCCAATGGCATTGGCGGTGATCAGGCCCGCGGTGATCCCGGCAACACCGCCGACGATAGTTTTTTCCTGATCGGTCAGGGGGCGGCTCATACAGGCGGTCAGCGCCAGCGAGGCCACACACGCAAGTGTCAGTACGGATTTCTTCATTTTGTCCTCCACAATAAAGGGCTGTTTCACGTTCTTTCTAGGTGATTGGCCGGTCAAGGAAACGTGCTTGCGCATTCCCGTCGGAACCCGGCGGGATTCTGCCGCTTGGCCTAGGTGGTTCGGAGGGTGATTTTGGCGGGATTGTTAATATGCCGCGGAATTCACAATCACCTTTGAAAAACTCTTGTTAAAGCATTACAAAGGCATGATCTTTTTGTAAACTAACCCCGTCAGCCGTTGGGCGGAATGAAAACATCGGTGAGCCGCCGTTAACGAAACGAGAGATGACCGTCGCATGCCACATTCGAGACTAACAGGAAGCCGAATTCGTGAACGTAGGCTTGTGTTGGGTCAAAAGCAGGCAGCTCTCGCCAAAGAGGTGGGGATATCAGCGGCCTATCTGAACCTGATCGAGCATAACCGTCGTCGCGTGGGCGACAGTCTGCTCGAGGCGCTTGCAAAGGCGTTGAAGACCGACCCCGCCGTGCTGGCGGAAGGCGCCGAGGCAGCTCTTCTGGGCGCATTGAGTGAGGCGGATAAACGACTGCCGCAAGCTCAGGCGGAGCTAGATCGGTCAGAGGACTTCGCAGGCCGGTTTCCCGGCTGGGCGTCTTTGGTCATGGCGCAGAACCAGCGCATTCAGGATCTTGAACAGATGGTCGAGGCACTTTCCGACCGCCTGACCCATGACCCGGAGCTTGCAGCGTCTCTGCACGAGGTGATCTCGGCGGTGACGGCGATCCGGTCGACCGCAGCCATCCTGTCAGGCGGCGGTGAGGTCGATCAGGAATGGCAGGATCGCTTCCTGCGCAACATGCGGGACGAGGGGATGCGCCTGTCCAGCGCCGCGCAGGGTCTGGTCGAGTTTCTGGACGCGGGCAGCAGTGAAGAGGTCGTCCCCATTGGACCGTCGGAAGAGCTGGCCACGTTCCTGGACGCCAGCGACCACTTCTTCCCCGACCTTGAGGCCCCGTCCGCGTGGAAAGGCAGCGCACGCGATCAAGCCATTGGGGCGGTGATTGCAGAGAGCGCGGCGCTGACGTCACGCGAGGCACAGGACATGGCGCGGCAGTTCCTGCGGCAATACGTGGAAGATGCGGAAGCGATGCCTATGCAGGCGTTCCAAGCCGCTCGTGCCACGCTCGGGTGGGATCCGGCGGCATTGGCGCGCGAGTTTCGGCAATCCTTGCCCGCGGTTATGCGGCGTATCGCGTTTCTGCCACCAACGTCGGACGGGACCGTGGCCGGATTGATCAGTTGCGATGGTGCCGGGGCTCTGGTGGTTCGCAAGGCCGTGTCGGGGTTCGCCCTGCCACGTTTTGGTGCAGCCTGTCCTTACTGGCCGTTGTTTCAAGCATTGGCGCAGCCTGAACGTCCGATACGTGCGGTGGTCCGCCAACCAGGTGGTGCGCGTCGGCGTCACGTGTGTCAGGCGATCTGTGTGCAGCAGGACGCGCTGTCTTTTGACCGTCCGCCGGTCTATGAAGCGTATATGCTGATCCGCGAGCTGGATGACGCACTGGATGGCGAAGCGATGTCCCATGCCGCTCCGATCGAGGTCGGATCCACCTGTCGCGTGTGCCCCCGATCCGATTGTGCCGCCCGCCGTGAGGCGACAATCCTGTCGGCAGGGTGATTTTCCCGTGATTTCAACGCGGCATCCGCCCTGTTTGGGCGTGTTTTACTTGATTGCAACAATGATCTTGGCGATAGTCGCTGGACGATGCGGACATGCCGCATCCTGGGGGAGGGGCTTGTGACAAGACAGGTGCTGGTCATCGAGGATGAACCGAACATCGCAGAAGCCATCAGCTTTATCTTAAGTCGCGATGGCTGGAGCGTCTCGACCCATGCCAGTGGTACCACTGCCGTTCAAGCCGTGCGCGATGCCAAACCCGATGTTCTGATCCTTGACGTGATGCTGCCCGGCAAGTCGGGCTATGACATTCTGCAGGACCTGCGCAGCGCCGATGACACACGCGCGCTTCCGGTTCTGATGCTGACTGCCCGCGGCCAAAAGACTGACCGAGAGCTGGCTGAACGTCTGGGCGTGAACCGGTTCATGACCAAACCCTTCTCAAATTCCGAGATGCTGACAAACCTGCGCGAGCTGGTCGGAGGCTGACCGCGCATGAGGTCTCCGCGTGAACCCCTGTTTCTGGCGCGCCAAAGCTATCGCCGGCGCCGGATCGAGGATGCCGCGCGGCTCTTGCCCCTGCTGGGCGTGGTGCTGTTCCTACTGCCCCTGATGGTTGGGGGTGTGATCGGGAATGTGCGCCTTGCCTATGTCTTTTCGTCTTGGTTCTTTTTGATCCTGTTTGCGATGCTGTTGGCCCGCCATCTTGGGCGTGACGCAGAACAACAGCCCACTGGAGCGCAGTCCAAGCCGGAAGTCCCTACAGAAGCCCCCACTAGGACTCGCTGATGCTGACATTCAACACGCTTGTCGGGGTCTGCTTCCTGTATGTCATCATGCTGTTTCTGGTGGCGTTTGTGGCCGACAAACGTGCGCGGCGCAGCAAGGTGCGGTTCCTGTCGTCCCCGATGATCTACACGCTGTCGCTGTCGGTCTTTTGTACCGCGTGGACTTTCTATGGCGCGGTCGGATACGCGGCGCGCTCGGGGTTGGAGTTCGTGACCATTTATCTTGGCCCGACCTTGGTGATGATCGGCTGGTGGTGGTTTCTGCGCAAACTTGTGCGGGTAGGGCGCAGCCAGCGTGTGACGTCGATCGCCGACTTGGTCTCGTCTCGCTATGGCAAGTCAAACCTGTTGGGCGTGTTGGTAACCCTGATTGCGGTGATCGGCACCACGCCCTATATCGCGCTTCAGCTGCAATCCGTGACCCTGTCCTTCGCCGTCTTCGCGCGCGACAGATCTGCGGGTTGGGTCATTCCGGACCTAGAGCAGACCGCCATTTGGGTGGCCGGAGGGCTGGCGCTGTTTACGATCCTCTTCGGCACGCGAAACCTTGACGTGAACGAACGCCATCACGGCGTGGTCACAGCCATTGCGGTCGAGGCTGTCGTGAAGCTTGTCGCGCTGATGGCCGTGGGGATCTTCGTGGTCTGGGGTATCGGGGGCGGACCACAAGGCATTTCCGCCGCGATGGAACAAGCCATCCAGGCCGCGCCCGAGGGTGCTTGGTCCTTGCAAGGCGGGCGCTGGGTGGGCCTGACCTTTCTGTCTGCAGCGGCCTTTCTGACCCTCCCACGAATGTTTCAGGTTCTGGTAGTCGAAAATGTCGACGAACGTCAGTTGGCCACGGCCTCGTGGGCGTTTCCGCTTTATTTGTTCCTGATGAGCCTCTTCGTCATTCCTATCGCCGTTGTGGGGCTGGCGATCTTGCCAAAGGGCGAAAACCCGGACCTGTTCGTGCTGACTTTGCCGCTTTACTTCGAACAGGACGGGCTGGCGATGCTGGCCTTCCTTGGCGGCTTTAGCTCGGCCACATCAATGGTGATTGTCGCCTCGATCGCGCTGGCGACTATGGTGTCGAACCACATCATCATGCCTTTGTGGTTGTCGACCCGGCTGGGCGTGGACGCGTCGGAATACCGGGACGCCCGTCAAATCCTGCTGTCCGCGCGCCGCTTGTCTATCGTGGGCATCCTTGCGCTGGGCTATTTCTACTACCGCATCTCGGGCGGCGGGGCAGCGCTGGCAGCCATCGGGCTGATCTCGTTTGCAGGCGTCGCGCAGGTGTTGCCCGCGATGGCGGGTGGGTTGTTCTGGCGCGGCGCGTCACGCAGCGGGGCCGTGGCGGGGCTGATCACAGGCTTTGCGATCTGGGCCTATACGCTGTTCCTGCCCAGTTTCGGCGAGGCAGGCGTCATAAGCGCCTCTGTGCTGGCAGATGGCCCGTGGGGAATCGCAGCGCTGAGGCCGCAGGCCTTGTTCGGCGTGGATGGGCTGGACCCGGTCGTGCACGCGCTGTTCTGGTCCTTGATCCTGAACTGTTCGGTGTTCGTCTCGGTCTCGCTTCTGTCCTTCCCCAGCCCGCTGGAGCGTTTACAAGCCGCCCAGTTTGTCAATGTGCTGGACCAATCCGGCCCGGCCCGGGGGCGCAGTTTCAACGCGGCCACGTCGGAAGATCTTTTGGTGATGGCGCAAGAAATCATGGGATCGGATCAGGCGCAGGCGTGGTTTCAGGCGCAGGCCGAACAGCAGGGGAAGCAGGGGTATCTGCCGGACACGACCCCGGATTTCATCGGGCGATTGGAGCGCGAGCTATCGGGGCTTGTCGGTACCGCAACCGCCCACGCGATGATCGGGCAGATATTGGGCGGCACGACTGTGTCGGTGGATGACCTGCTGGCCGTGGCGGATGAAACCCAGCAGATGCTGGAACAGACCTCGCAACTGGAAGCCAAGCAGTTGGAGCTGACCACCACTGCGCGCCAGCTGTCCGAGGTGAACGAGAAGCTGACCCAACTGTCGATCCAGAAGGATGCGTTCCTGAGCCAGATCAGCCACGAATTGCGCACGCCCATGACCTCGATCCGGGCGTTTTCAGAAATTCTGCGGGATGGAGGCGCAAATGATCCCGAGGCCGCCGCGCGACACGCCTCGATCATCCATGACGAAAGCGTGCGCCTGACGCGGCTCTTGGACGATCTTCTGGATCTCAGCGTATTGGAGAACGGTCAGGTGCAGCTCTATCCGCGGCGCGAGGTGATGCGCGATGTGCTGGATCGCGCGATTGCGGCCACAAGCTCGGTCATTGATCAGGAAAAGATGCATATCCACCGGAACCGTTCGGACGAGGGGGGCGCGCTGTATACGGACACGGACCGGCTGGCGCAGGTGTTCATCAACTTGATTTCAAACGCCGCGAAATACTGCGACGCCAAGGATAAGCGGTTGGCGATCCGCGTCCGCCAACGCGGAGGACGCCTGCAGGTGGATTTCGTCGACAATGGCAGTGGTGTACCCTTGGAAAGCCAGTCGATGATCTTCGAGAAGTTTTCGCGTCTGTCCGATCAGGCGGCCGCAGGCGGTGCGGGGCTTGGCTTGGCCATCTGCCGCGAGATCATGGACAAACTGGATGGGTCCATCACCTATCTACCGGGGCAAAGTGGGGCCGCGTTCCGCGTGACCCTGCCGATTGGCACGCAATCTCCATTTGGCCGTAGGTGGCCGTCTGACATCAATCATTTATAAACCTTGTCTTGTCAGTGTCGAAGCGATCTATCGCGTGGAACTGACATGGCCGATCCAGACACATTCAGCGTGTTGCAACGCAAAGCCGGGGCCGGGCGGCCGTCTTCTGGTATACCGCGCCTCTCGGCGACGGGGGCGTTGGGCAATGCGTTGCAGCGCGCGGGACAGGATGTGGCCCGCGTTCTGATTGCGGTGCCATCAGTCGACCAAGGCAAGGCGGTGCTGGACGAGGTGTTGGATGATCTGCCAGACAACGCGCTTCTGTGTCTGGTCGAAGGGCCGAACAGCAGTTTTGGTCTGGCTGTTCTAGACCTTAACCTCATGGCTGGACTGGTCGAGGCGCAGACCATCGGGAACGTCTCTAAAGCCGCGGTCGCTGATCGTGCGCCGACGCGGACTGATGCCGCCATTTGCGCCGATTTTGTGGACCGCATGTTGGAGTGTTTCGAGGTCGAGGCGCATGGTGCGAAACTGGACATCGTTCCTCAGGTCTCGGGCTATCGCTATGCGTTGCCAATTATGGATCTCGAAGTAATCTCGTTGACGCTGGCAAACGTTCACTATCATAGGTTTCGGGCCGAACTGGATCTTGCGGGCGGAGCTAAACAGGGCGTATTGACCGTGATCCTTCCGTGCGAAGCCCCGGCCAGCACCAAGCAAACCCCTGCGACCGACGGGTGCGCGCCAGAGCACACAATCGCAGACGTGGCCATGAGTTGTCGGGCAGAACTGCAGGCGATCTTGCATCAGGTCCATCTGCCCGTCACGGACGTTGCAAATCTGGAAGTTGGAATGATGATCCCCGTGCCGCTTCAAGCCTTGGGTCAAGTCGCGTTGCTGGATCCTGACGATGAGGTTGTAACCACCTGTCGGTTGGGGCGAATGCACGGCCAGCGGGCTTTGCGAATTGGCCCCGCGACCGATCCCCGCGTGGTGCCATTGATGCCAGAGCAGACGCTCGCGGGCGCGACCACAGCACCCGCACCGTCGCCCCCTGCACAGACAGATGTGCCTACCCCCTAAAGCCTGAAATTGCTTGACCTGTGTCAATGCAACGCTCCCTGTCTCGCTTCAAAGTCAGGGCAAAGGAGAACGCTATGGTAGATGTGAACAGGTACCGTGATATTCTGAACGCGCGGGTGAAAGAGTTGGATAAACGTCTTCACGAGATTGAAGACGAATTGGATAGCCATCAGTCGAAAGACTGGGAAGAATTGGCGGTCGAGCGCGAAGAAGACGAAGTTTTGGAAGGCCTGGGAAATTCCGGCCAGACTGAAATCGCCATGATTCAGGCTGCTTTTGCCCGCATGGATGAGGGCGAGTTTGGCTATTGTGTCGAGTGTGGCAACGAAATCTCGGCCGAGCGGCTGAACGTGCTGCCGCACACGCCCTTCTGCCGCGACTGCGCTGCAAAGCACGCATAAGGACGATCGCCGCCAGTGGAGGGGCGGCGATTGTTTCCCAGATGGGATCGTCCATCTGATTGCACAAAGGAGTAAATGCAATGGCATTTGAAGAGCTTAAAGCCTCGATCAGTCTGATCTTGGACGAAATCGCAAAACGTCCCGAGGATCGTCACGTTCTGCAAGAACAGCTGCGCGAGAAGATCGCCGAGTTGGATAAGCTGGGCCTGCCAGTGCCCGAAGATATTCGCCGCTTCGAGAGCGAACTGGAAGAGGATGATTCCGACGACCTGTTCGACAACTTGCCCGTTTAAACGGTCGCCGCAGTCACTTTTTGTGACAAATCCGACCAAACGGTCGGGAAAGATGGCGCGACGGTGCCATCACCCATTGACAAGGTTGCCCCTGTTCTGCCCCTAAAGGGCAACTGATTACGGAGGAACCATGTCCGAACCTGTCACCCTGCGCGTCGAAAACACTGTTGCGGTCATCACCATCGACAACCCGCCAGTCAATGCCCTTAGCCACGCGGTACGTTCCGGCCTGTCCGAAACCATTCAGGCCGCGATCGCGGACGACACGGTGAAGGCCATAGTGCTGACCGCCGCAGGGCGGACTTTCCCGGCAGGTGCGGATGTGCGCGAGTTCGGGCGTCCACGCGAGACGCCGATCCTGTCGCAGGTGTGCGATTTGCTGGAAAACAGTCCCAAACCCACGATTGCTGCCGTGCATGGCAACGCGCTTGGCGGAGGTTTTGAGCTGGCATTGGCCTGCCACTACCGCGTCGTGTTGCACAACGCCCGGCTGGGCTTGCCTGAGGTCAAACTGGGCGTCCTTCCCGGAGGAGGCGGAACGCAGCG
>CALJDH010000051.1 GCA_938023895.1 uncultured Aliiroseovarius sp. | reverse complement strand
CACCGAAGGCATCTGCCTGCCCGAGGGCGAGGATATCGCTAGCCAGATCCGCGCCGAAGAACCCGCGATGGTAAATACCGGGACGCGCGGGGCAGGGCCGCTTTATGAACTCGCGGTGCTGCGTCGGTGGGGGCCTAAACTGCGCCCGGAACACGCGGTCATTTTCTTTTTCGAAGGCAACGACTGGCAAAATCTGGACGGAGAACTGACCCTTGGTTTTCTGACCGAGGCACTTGACCCCGCAAAACCTGTGGGGCCGGTTGAAAGTGCCGTGAACAGCGCACAGGCGATCGAGCGCGTGTTGTCCGGTTGGTGGAGCGAACAGCGCCAGTCGCTGGAAGGCTACCTGAGCCGCAGATCGTGGCAGCGAAATTTCCTGGCGTTGCAGCAATCTGCGTTGGTGATGGGGATTCACTATCCCAAGGCGACCGTGGACAAGCCCGAATACCTGCAGATCCTGCGTGCCGCGAAGGCGACCGTGGACGAATGGGGCGGGGGGCTAACGCTGGTCTACGTGCCGCAGGTGGATCGGTTCGTGGGGCTTTTGCCCAGTGCCTCGGTCTATGACGAGCTGCGCAATCGGGTGCGCGATGCCGCGGATCGGGCTGGGCTGGCCTTCGTCGATCTGGTGCCCATCATTGCAGCACAGTCACCGCCCCGATCCGTTTATGCTGCCGATGGACATTTCAACGCCTTGGGTGCACGCCTCACCGCCGACGCGGTGCTGGCGCATCTGGGGAAGTGAGGGGTTAAAGCCGCGCTTTCGATCGCACGAATTGCTCGATGGCCGGGGCAGGGACCGCGCCCGCCTGACGGGCGATTTCCTTGCCGCCTTGAAACAGGATCAGTGCGGGAATCCCGCGAATGCCGAACTTGCGCGAGACATTGGGGTGATCCTCGGTGTTAATCTTGGCAAAGCGGGCATTGGGCGCGATTGATCGCGCGGCTTGCTCGAACGCCGGGGCCATCATACGGCAGGGTCCGCACCACGGCGCCCAGAAGTCCACCAGAAGCGGTGTATCGTCATTGCGCTGCGCCTTGGCCAGCGTGGCCGGGTCAAGTTGACGGACCTTGCCGTCATTCAGCTTGGTCCCACAGGTGCCGCATTTCGGACCCGCCGACAATTTGTCTTTCGGCACACGGTTCACCGCGCTGCATTCCAGACAGGTCATTTTCAGGGCGTTCGACATGACGGGCTCCATTTGCATTCCGTAAATCGCATATGTGTTCTGCCTGCGGGCAGGTCAAGATCAAACGGTGCTGAGTAGAATGCTGGTTTCACTGTTGGTGATGCCCTCGACCACCCGAACCTCGCGCAGTACGCGGTCGAAATCGGTCAGGCTGTCGGCGGTCAGTTGTGCCACCAGATCCCACTTGCCGTTGGTCGAATGTAGCGAGCGCAGCTGGGGCAGACCGCGCAGGCGTTTGATGACTGCTGTGGTGGACCGCCCGGACACCTCGATCATCATAATCGCGTGCACCCCATCCGGCCCGTGGTCTTCACGCGCGCGGATGGTGAAGCCTAGCACCGCACCACTGTCCACAAGGCGGTCTAGCCGGGACTGGACCGTGGCGCGCGACACGCCAAGGATCGTTGCCAGTTTCGAGATCGGTGCCCGCCCGTCTTCGCGCAGGATGGCAATCAGCTCTCGGTCGAGGTCATCGAAAATATGCATGGCAATTTGTTATATATAACATATCAAATTGTCAAATATTGTTAGTAATATCGTGCATTATGGCTCTACTTCATGAAATAGTGACATTGTTAATCTGTTCACAGTCCCTACCGTGAACAAGATCGACTATGCCCCAGACATCGCTTCAGGCCCCGAGTGCCGTCATCATGATCCGCCCGCACCATTTCCAGCCCAACGCGGAAACGGCGCAGGATAATGGTTTCCAAACCGCGCCCGTAAATGGCACGGCGCAAGAGCTTGCCAAGCGCGCCCATGACGAGGTGACGGGCATGGTGGATGCCCTGCGTGGCGAAGGGATCGAGGTGAACCTGTTCGAAGACCCGCGCGATGATCGCCCCGATGCGGTGTTTCCCAACAACTGGTTCTCGACCCATCCCGGCGGCCATGTGGCGGTCTATCCGATGTACTCGAAAAACCGCCGGATTGAGCGACGTCAAGACGTGCTCGAGATGCTTAAGACGCGCTATCGCGTGCAGGACATCATCGACTATTCGGGGCTCGAGCAGGACGGCCTGTTTCTGGAAGGCACTGGCGCGATGGTGTTGGATCACGTGGAACGCGTCGCCTATGCCGCGCGATCCAAGCGCACCAGCGAGGTGCTGTTGGAGCGCTTCTGCACCCATTTCAATTATGAGCCGATGGTGTTTGACGCCCATGATGCGAGCGGGCTGCCGATCTATCATACCAATGTGCTGATGTGTATCGGGACGGATGTGGCGCTGATCGGGCTGGACACCATTTTGGATGCGCACCGACGCGAAGAAGTGCGTGAACGTCTCGCGCGCGGTGGGCGCGACGTGATTGCGCTGAGCCAAGACCAAATCGCAAGTTTCACGGGCAACGCGATCGAGTTACAGGGGCGTGAAGGGCGCATCCTTGTCATGTCACGCCGGGCGTTCGAAGCTCTAAAGCCTGAACAGAAATGGCGGATCGAGGCGCATCTGAAAATCCTGCCGCTGGACATTCCAACCCTTGAAATGGCCGGCGGATCGGTGCGCTGCACCATCGCTGGAATCCACCTGAGCCCACGCCCCGTAGCTAAGCCCGAAGGAGCCGCCGCATGACCAACATTCATCTACTGGGTGTCCCGATGGAGGAAGGCGCGGGCCGCCGCGGCTGCATCATGGGCCCCGCCGCCTATCGCACGGCTGGGTTGGCCGAGGAATTGGCTGCATTGGGCCATAATGTGACCGATCTAGGTGATGCCGCGCGCGCTGATGTTGGGGCGGTTGAGACCGAACATACCCACCTGAAGTTCCTGCCTGAAGTGGCCGGGTGGACGCGCAGCCTGCACGCCCATGCGTTCGAGCAGGCGCAAGGGAACGCGCTGCCAATCTATATGGGCGGCGACCACGCTCTGGCGTTGGGAACTGTGACGGGGCACGTGGCGGCGGCGGCTCAGATGGGGCGCCCGCAATACGTGCTGTGGCTGGACGCGCATTCTGATTTCAACACACCCGCCAGCTCGCCCAGCGGGAATATTCACGGCATGCCGATGGCTTTTGCTTGTGGGCTTGATGGATTTCCGGATCTGCTGGGCAAGCCGCTGCCCG
>CALJDH010000050.1 GCA_938023895.1 uncultured Aliiroseovarius sp. | reverse complement strand
AAGGAAAGGCCAAGTCATGACGAAACCTGTGCCCCAGCCGGGGATCATGCAGATCAAGCCCTATGTCGGCGGTGCCTCGGGCATCGACGGGATGTCGAATGTGATCAAGCTCAGCTCGAACGAAAACCCGTTCGGCCCAAGTCCGCTTGCAGTTGAAGCGTTCCAGAAGGCGGGTCATGCGCTGCATCGTTATCCGAACACCGACCATGCCAGCCTGCGGGCGGCAATTGGCACGCTGAACGGGCTGAATCCCGAGCGGATCATCTGCGGAGTCGGCTCGGACGAGATCATTACCTTTCTATGTCAATGCTATAGCGGCCCCGAGACCGAGGTGATCTATACCGAGCACGGGTTCTCGATGTACAAAATCTCGGCCCTTGCAGCGGGTGCAACGCCTGTGATGGTGCCGGAACGCGAGCGCATGGTTGACGTGGACGAGATCCTGAAGGCCGTGACGCCCAAGACGTCTCTGGTGTTCGTGACCAACCCGGGCAACCCGACAGGCACGATGGTCAGCCGGGCCGATCTGTCGCGTCTGGCGCGCGAGCTTCCTGACGATGTGCTGATGGTTATTGACGGCGCCTATGCCGAGTATGTTGACGGTTTCGATGGCGGTGCCTCGCTGGTCGAAAAATTCCCGAACGTGGTCATGACGCGCACATTCTCGAAAATGTACGGCCTTGGTGGGCTGCGCATTGGGTGGGGCTATGCCTCGGCCGAGGTGATCGGTGTGCTGAACCGCGTACGTGGGCCGTTCAACCTGTCGATGCCGCAGCTTGATGCTGCCGAAGCCGCGCTGGGCGACCGCGAACATGTCGAGCGTTGCCTGCGCGAAAACACCCGTCTGCGCGCGTGGCTGGCCGAGGCGCTGGCCGAGCTGGGCGTGCCGTCGGATACCTCTTGCGCCAACTTCATTCTGGCGCGCTTTGCCGACGCGGACGAGGCGAACGCCTGCGACGATTTCCTGCAAAGTGAAGGCATCATCGTGCGCCGTGTCGCGGGATATGGCCTGCCCAACTGCCTGCGCATTACCATCGGGGACGAGGCGTCCTGCCGTCGCGTTGCGCATATGATCGGGCGGTTCAAAGGCGTTGCACCTGCATCGGAAGACAGCAAATCCGAAGGGGGTGCATCATGAGCGTGATCTACCAACGTGTGGCCCTGATCGGGCTTGGCCTGATCGCGTCGTCCATGGCGCATGCGATGCGGCGTGGTGGATTGGCCGGCGAGATCGTCGGCACCGCCCGGTCCGCCGAAACACGCGACATTGCCCGCGAAGTTGGGTTTTGTGACCGTATCGTAGACACCGCCGCCGAGGCCGCTGAAGGCGCGGATCTTGTGGTTTTGGCTGTTCCGGTTGGCGCGATGGGCCCCGTGGCGCAAGAGATTGGCCCGATTCTGAAAGCTGGCGCAACTGTCACGGATGTGGGCTCGGTTAAGGGCGCTGTGATCGCCGCCGTGGCACCGCATCTTCCAGAGGGCGTCCACTTCATCCCTGGTCACCCGCTTGCCGGGACCGAACACAGCGGTCCGCGCTCGGGCTTTGCCGAGCTTTACGACAACCGTTGGTGCATCCTTGTGCCGAACGGCGCAGATGAGGCCGCGACCCAGCGCCTGAGTGACCTCTGGCAAGGTGTGGGCGCGAATGTCGACATGATGGATGCCGACCACCACGATCTGGTTTTGGCCGTCACCAGCCATGCGCCGCACCTGATCGCCTACACGATGGTGGGCGTGGCCGATGACCTCAGCCGCGTGACCGATACCGAGGTGATCAACTACTCGGCGGCGGGTTTCCGCGACTTTACGCGTATCGCCGCGTCGGACCCGACTATGTGGCGCGACGTGTTTTTGTCCAACAAAGACGCGACCTTAGAGATCCTTGGCCGCTTCACGGAAGAGCTGTTTGCCCTGCAACGTGCCATCCGCACGGGCGATGGGGACCACCTGTTTGACTATTTCACTCGCACCCGTGCGATCCGTCGTGGCATCATCGAGGCCGGACAGGATACGGACGCACCAGATTTCGGACGTTCGGTCAAACACGACTAGGGTGGTGAACACGGGCATGGAAACGCGCTTCATTGGCGGCAGAGTGATCTGGCAGGCCGGAGCGCTTGCCTTAACGGTATGTGTCGGCGTCGGAACCGCACAGGCCGAGGCGCTGCGCCCGAAACCGCGCCCGGTTGTTGCTGAACTTCCCCTGTTGTCGTCGTCACTTCGCCCGATGGCGCGCCCTGTGGCAGCACCGGTTGTTCTTGCGCCGGTACAGCCCGCCCCGTCGACGCGGCTTGCTGTTGTCACATCGCTACGTCCCATAAGCCGCCCTAAGGGCTTCGCGCGTAAGATCGCGTCATCGGCGCCTAAACCCGCAAGCGCGGGCCGTCGCGGGCGGATTTGTGGCGTGAACGAGATCAAGGGGCAGGCAATCTCGGCCATCCCGGGCAAGATCAACGGGTGCGGGATCTCGGATCCCGTGCGCGTGACCGAGGTGTCGGGCGTGAAGCTAAGCCAAGCGGCCGTGATGGACTGCACCACGGCGAAAGCCTTGAACAGTTGGGTGCGCAATGGGGTCTATCCGGCCGTTGGGCGTTTAGGTGGCGGTGCGTCTTCCTTGCGTGTCGTCGCGCATTACGCCTGCCGTACCCGTAACAGTCAACGCGGCGCGAAGATCAGTGAGCATGGCAAGGGCCGCGCGGTGGACATCGCTGGGATCCGTTTGAAAAACGGGGCCGAACTGTCGGTGCTGCGTGGCTGGCGCGACCCTGTTCAGGGCAAGGTTCTAAAGAAGATGCATAAGGCTGCCTGCGGTCCGTTCGGGACCGTGCTTGGCCCCAATGCGGACAAGTATCATCAGGACCATTTCCATTTTGATACCGCCCGCTATCGGAGCGGTGCCTATTGCCGGTAGGCCTTACCGGATCTTGATGATCGGGGCTGCGCCGATGGGGATCGGGCCAAGAAAGACCGCCCCACCGGACAGGCGCAGTGTCACGTCCAAGGTCTCCGAATTGCCCGACAAACCCGCCACGAACTGAAGCGCGCCGGTGACGGTGCTGACCAGCTCGGGCGCGATGGCGCC
>CALJDH010000049.1 GCA_938023895.1 uncultured Aliiroseovarius sp. | reverse complement strand
TCCGCGCAAGGCGGATGCCATCCCCTCGACCAAGGGTGCGCTGTAAAGCACACCCAACCGGAGACCTATGATGCTGACCGTGATCATCGACTATGACAGCGGCAACCTGCACTCGGCCGAAAAAGCGTTTCAGCGCATGGCCGCCGAGACCAACGCCGGCGACGTGATCGTTTCCACCAAACCCGAGGACGTGGCGCGCGCCGACCGTTTGGTCCTGCCCGGCGACGGTGCCTTTCCGGCCTGTCGCCAACAGCTGTCCGACCACCGCGGCATCTATGAAGCGCTGGAAGAGGCCGTCATCACGCAAGGCCGCCCCTTCATGGGCATCTGCGTCGGCATGCAAATGCTGGCCACCGTCAGCCACGAATATCAGGACACGGACGGGTTTGACTGGATCAAGGGCCATGTGCGCAAGATCACTCCGGCTGACCCAAGCCTGAAAGTGCCACATATGGGCTGGAACGATCTGGTGATCGACAGTGTCCACCCGGTACTGGACGGCGTGAAAACCGGCGACCACGCCTATTTCGTGCACTCGTATCACTTCGTCGTCGACAACCCGGACGAGCGTTTGGCCCACTGCGATTACGCCGGTGACATCACCGCCATCGTCGGGCGTGACAACATGATCGGTATGCAGTTCCACCCGGAAAAAAGTCAGGCCGCAGGGCTGCGAATGATCGCGAATTTCCTGACCTGGACACCGTAAACAAGAAAGGGCGCCGCATCGGGCGCCCTTTTTGATTTGATTACCGGTAGGTTACTGAACCTTTGTCCATGTCTGCTTTTTGCAGATCGGCCCCACACAGCCAGCGACTTTCAGCGTCGATCCCGACAGCGTCATCTTCGATTTATAGACCTTGCCAGTCGAAGGCTGCCAAATCTTGCCGCCCGAATACTTGCCGCTTCCATTGGCATTCATATCCCAGACCAGCTGCTTGCCGATATTCTCGGACTTGTATTCGCCCGACGCATTGAACGTACGCGAGATCACACCGCACAAAGCGGCCCCACATTGCGAGAAAGTGACGTGCGCATAAGCCCCGTCATCCACCTGCGTTTTCCACACACCCAGCACTGGTTCAGCTACGGCCGGTCCAGCCAGTCCAACCGCAAGCGCCGCTGCTGCAATCACTCGTTTCATAGATACCTCCCTATTTTGCGGATATCCTGCCGCCCCCGGCGGCGCTGTGGCAAGTATGACGTGGCTGGAGGTCGCGCTTGGCTTTCCCCCCTGTCCGTGCAAAAAGCAGCCCAACCGACAGCTTAACGGAGCACCTGCCATGATCCTCTATCCTGCCATCGACCTGAAAGACGGCCAATGCGTACGCCTGCTGCGCGGCGAGATGGAAGAAGCCACCGTGTTCAACGACAACCCGGCGGCTCAGGCACGCGCATTTCAGGACGCGGGCTGCGAGTGGATCCACCTGGTCGACTTGAACGGCGCGTTTGCAGGCGAGCCCGTAAACGGCGCAGCAGTTGAAGCCATCCTTGGCGCCATCGACGTACCGGCCCAGCTAGGCGGTGGCATCCGTGACATGGCGACCATCGAAAGCTGGATCGAAAAGGGCCTGAGCCGCGTGATCCTTGGCACAGTGGCCGTTGAAAACCCCGATCTGGTCCGCGAAGCCGCCCGCGCTTTCCCCGGCAAGGTCGCCGTCGGCATCGACGCACGCGACGGGCGCGTCGCCACCAAAGGCTGGGCCGAGGAAACCGACGTCATGGTCACCGACCTTGCCAAGTCCTTCGAGGACGCAGGTGTGGCCGCCATCATCTATACCGACATCAACCGCGACGGCGCGATGCAAGGCCCGAACACCGAGGCGACCGCCGATCTGGCCCGCGCGGTCTCGATCCCCGTCATCGCCTCGGGCGGCGTCAGTTCGCTGGACGATCTGCATGCGCTGAAAAACTGCGGCGCACCGCTGAACGGCGCAATCTCGGGCCGCGCGCTTTATGACGGCGCGATTGATTTGAAAGAGGCGCTGGGCGTTCTGAAAGGCTGACACATGCTTAAGACTCGCATCATCCCCTGCCTCGACGTGGCCGAGGGCCGCACGGTGAAAGGCGTCAACTTCGTCGATCTGATCGACGCGGGCGATCCGGTGGAACAGGCGCGCGCCTATGACGCTGCCGGGGCAGATGAACTCTGCTTCCTCGACATCAAGGCCACCCACGAAAACCGCGGCACCATGTATGATCTGGCCACCCGCACGGCCGAGCAATGCTTCATGCCGCTGACCATCGGCGGCGGCGTGCGTTCGCCCGAAGATGTGCGCGATCTGCTGCTGGCGGGCGCGGATAAGGTCAGCTTCAACTCTGCCGCCGTGGCCGACCCGGACGTGATCGCGCGCTCGGCAGATCGGTTCGGCAGCCAGTGCATTGTTGTCGCCATTGACGCCAAAACCATTGGCCATGACGCCGACGGCACCCCAAACAAATGGGGTATCTTCACCCATGGTGGGCGCAAACCGGCGTTGGACGCAGACGGCAACCCGATTGACGCGGTCGAGTTCGCCAAACTGATGGAACAGAAAGGCGCGGGCGAAATCCTGCTGACCTCGATGGACCGCGATGGCACGCGCGCAGGCTTCAACCTGCCGCTAACCCGCGCCATTTCGGACGCGGTACACGTACCAGTCATCGCCTCGGGCGGCGTCGGTAATCTGGACCACCTTGTGGAAGGCGTGACCGAAGGCGGCGCAAGCGCCGTATTGGCCGCATCCATCTTCCACTTTGGCGACTACACCATCCGCGAGGCCAAGGAACACATGGCCGCCGCAGGCATCCCGATGAGGCTGACATGAGCATCCTGACCCAACTCGCCGCCACGATCGAGGCACGTAAATCCGCAGATCCCGACAGCAGTTGGACCGCCAAGCTGCTGTCCAAAGGTCCGGAGAAATGCGCCGAGAAGTTCGGGGAAGAGGCCATCGAGGCCATCATCGCCGCCGCCAAAAACGACCGAGACAACCTGACCGCCGAGGCCGCCGACGTGCTGTATCACCTGCTGGTCATGCTTGCCGCGCGTGACGTGGCGCTGGAAGACGTGTTGGCCGAGCTTGAACGCCGCGAAGGCACCTCGGGCATCGCAGAAAAAGCGGCCCGTCAGCCGTAAGCTCTTATTTTCTTGCCAAAAATATCCTGGGATGAATGCGCGTAGCGCAGAGGGGCGACGCCCCTTACCCCACCAATTCCGCCAGCGCGTCCGTCCCGATCAGGCGCGGATACTCGATGGCCGGACAACGATCCTCGACCACCTCGATCTCGCGCGCTTCCGCCTTGGCCCGTGCGGCAGCGTTGAAAATCTCCAACTGCATCCAAACCGTGCGCAGGTTCGGCAGATGCGCCAGCGCTTCGTCCACAAGAGGTTCAATTGTCTCGGACCGGCGGAAAAGGTCGATCATGTCGGTCTCTTCCGGCAGTTCGGCAATCGACCCGACAACCGTTTCACCAAACATCTCTTGCCCTGCCAAGCCGGGGTTCACGCCGATTACGCGATAGCCTTTCTCGGACAGAAAGCGGGCTACGCGGTAAGAGGCACGCTCGGGCTTGTGCGACAGACCCACAAGGCCGATCACGCGGGTCGAGGTCAGGATGGTGCGAATGCGGGTGTCTATATCAGTCTGCGTCATATGCCCCAACTAAGCACCGCGCAGTTCTATTCCAAGCCCGTAAAAGAAAAAGCGCCCGAGGGGAGTATTTCCTCGGGCGCAGTTGGTGGAACGAGGGACAGTGAATGAGGTTTCAGGCGTTCCACAGCCTGGCCTCTGTTAGACAGATATGGTGGCGGGGCGGAATTGGAAGGGGTGGTAAAACACTTGTGATCCGCCCGTCACGGGTCAGCCGTCCAGAATGCCCGGCCAGTTTGCATTCCCTTTGGCGATGTTTCCGGGGATATCCTGCGACCACAGCTCGCGCGCCCGCAGGCTGAAATTCAAATAGAGTTTGCCCTCGTAAACGGTCCAGGCCTCGGGCACGGTGGGAGCAATATAGCCCTTACTGGCCGCATAGGCGCAGTAGCCGCCGAACTGCGGTGCGTATCTCGCAGGATCGTCGGCGAACATGTCGCGGGTTTCGGCGCTGGAAAACAACACCGTTGCGCCTTCATAGTCTAACGAGAACTCAGCCACACCCGGCGTAGGGGCACCATTGGTGAAAAAGGCAACCGGGTCATGCCCGTCCCATGCGATGCCATCTTCGGCATAGACAGGCGGGTTGGCTGCAAAGGCTGGACGGGTCAGAAGCGTCGCCCCAACGGGGACAGCGATCAGACCAGACAGAACGTGACGGCGGGACAGGGACAGTTTCGACATTGGGACCTCCTTTTCGGCTGTCCCTAATCTGCGCTGCCAAGGTGGATTTTACAGCCCCACCCACAACAAGGTGATCACCGCGTGAGGCGCGTCGCGTAAAGCGCGACAGCCGCCGCATTCGACACGTTGAGCGAGCCAAAGTCACGTGCAAACGGGATCTTCACCAGCGCATCACAGGTCGCTTTCGTCTTTTCTCGTAGCCCCGGCCCTTCGGCCCCCATGACCAACGCAACGGGGCGTTCCGGGCGTGCGGCTAGTGCCTCTTCAATAGTTTCAGTCGCCTCGCCATCCATGCCAAGAACCACAAAACCCATTTTGCGTAGCTCTTCCATTGATTCAGCCAGATTGCGGACACGCAGATAGGGCTGACGCTCCAACGCGCCCGAAGCGGTCTTGGCCAGCGCCCCAGTTTCCGGTGCAGCGCCATGTTTCGTACCAACGACGGCACTGGCGCCGAACACCTCGGCTGAGCGTAGGATCGCGCCGACATTATGCGGGTCCGTAACGCGGTCAAGCATGACGACCACGGGCATCTTGCCCTCGCCGCCAATCACGCGGCTGGCAAAGTCGCCCCAGTTCAGGGGCTTCACTTCAAGCGCCGCGCCTTGGTGAACCGAATTGGGATCAATCGGCGCCGGAAACTTGCGCGGGTCTGCCATTTCGGGCGTCATGCCTGAGGCCTCGATTGCATCCGCCAGCTTGTCGCCCGCGTTCTTCGTCACGATCAACCGCAGCCGTTCACGGTCAGGGTTCATCAGAGCATCACGCACTGCATGAAGCCCGAAAAGCCACACGGTTTCAGCTGCCGCCTGACGCTTGTCTTTTTCTTTTTTGACGACCCATTTTGGCTTTTTCATCACGCGATCCGCTGGAAGTTTTTCAAGGCCCGGACAATGCGCCATGGCTTTCTGAAGGACAAGTGCATTTGGGTGATTTTTCGTATTGACGCGGCAAGCTGCCCGCGATACCTAGCCCCACGTTCAGCGCAGAT
>CALJDH010000048.1 GCA_938023895.1 uncultured Aliiroseovarius sp. | reverse complement strand
GGCGGGCTGACCAACATTCGTGGCAATGTCTATCTAGCGCTGTGGGATGCGTTCCACGAGCACGGCATCTCGATTCCGTTCCCACAACGCGAAGTGCGGATGCTGGAAGATGCGGGCCCCAATATCGATCCGTGACCTGTTTACACACCCTTCACGCTTGCTTGAAACACTGTGGATTGAGCTTATCTGCTCGCGGTGATACGATTCTTTTCATGCCCAGCACCGGGGCGGAACGGTGTGTAATGTTAGGAGGACAATGTCCTGTCTTTGCAAACAGAGGCTGCATCAGGCGCAGCCGCAGGGGATCCCGAAATGACGGCTAACCCCGGAAAAACCGCCAGCGAGCAGATGCTGGCCCTTGTCCTGAAGTCCCTTGAAGATGACAAAGCCGAAGACGTTGTGGTGATCAGCCTCAACGGCAAGTCGCAGATGGCCGACAACATGGTCGTGTGCTCGGGCCGTTCGACACGTCAGGTGGCCGCCATTTCCGAAAAGCTGACAGATAAGCTGAAGCAGGAAATGGGCGTCTTCTCGAAGCTTGAAGGTAAGGGTCAGGGCGACTGGGTTCTGATCGACGCGGGCGACGTGATCGTCCACGTGTTCCGCCCGGAAGTACGCGAGTTCTATCAGCTCGAAAAGATGTGGATGGAACCCGGCGCGGCCGACGCCGCGACCTGATCAAGGGGGCGAGTGAATGCGCGTGCATGTCTGCGCGGTCGGACGGCTGCGCAAATCGCCCGAGCTTGAGCTGATCGACGACTATGCCACCCGGTTCGACCGGACCGGGCGGGCGCTGGGCCTCGGACCTCTTTCAATCCATGAAGTCGAAGACAAGAAGGGGGGCGGCATGTCTGCCGAAGCCCCCTTGTTGGAGCGTGCCATTCCCAAAGGTGCGCTGATCTGCACCATGGATGAGCGCGGCAAGGTCATGTCCTCGCCCGATTTCGCCAACCTACTTGGTCGCTGGCGGGATGAGGGGCGCGGCGACGTCGCTTTTGTCATCGGCGGGGCCGACGGAATCGACCCGTCCCTACGTGCCAAGGCCGACGCCAGCCTATCCTTCGGTAAAATGGTCTGGCCCCACATGCTGGTCCGCGTGATGCTGTCTGAACAGCTGTATCGCGCGGCGAGTATCTTGGCCGGCAGCCCGTATCACCGGGTTTAGAACGGCACCTCAACCGTTGCACCTGCCCCTTCGACCCCATAGATAGAAGGCGAGCAGACAGAGGACCCCGCTATGACCACCCCGAAACCCGTTGTTTTGTGCATTCTGGATGGATGGGGCCTGCGCGAGGAGACCTCGTTTAACGCGCCTGCGTTGGCGAAGACGCCGAACTTTGATCGGCTGATGGCGACCTGTCCGAACAATACCTTGATCACCCACGGCCCCGATGTGGGTCTGCCCACCGGGCAGATGGGCAATTCCGAGGTCGGCCACACCAATATCGGCGCAGGCCGCGTGGTCGCGATGGATCTGGGCCAGATTGATCTGGCGATCGAGGATGGCTCGTTCTTCCAGAACGAAGCGTTGCTGGATTTCGCCGCTAAGGTCAAAGCCGCAGGCGGCACCGCCCATATCGCGGGCCTTGTCAGCCCCGGCGGCGTACACAGTCATCAGGATCACCTCGTCGCAGCCGCGAAAGCGTTGACCGAGGCCGGTCTGGCCGTCGCCATTCACGCAATCACCGATGGCCGCGACGTCGCCCCGCAATCCGCCCGCGAACAGCTGGCCGCCTTCCAAGCAGAGCTGCCCGACGGCGCGCGGATCGTCACCCTCTCGGGCCGCTATTTCGCGATGGACCGCGACAACCGGTGGGAGCGTGTCTCGCTGGCCTATGATGCGATCGCGCATGGCACCGGAAAGATCTTCAGTTCGGTCGATGCGGCGATCTCGTCGGCGTATAACAACGAAACCACGGATGAGTTCATCCGCCCAGTGATCATTGACGAACATGCCGGTCTACAAGACGGCGACGGGTTGTTCTTCATCAACTTCCGCGCCGACCGCGCCCGCGAAATACTGCGCGCTATTGGCGAGCCGGGCTTTGATGAATTCGACGTGGGCACCCGCCCGACCTTGTCGGCGCTGCTGGGCATGGTCGAGTATTCCGACGCCCATAACGGCTATATGACCACCTGCTTCCCCAAGCGCGACATCGTGAACACGCTGGCGGAATGGGTCGCCAAGCATGGCAAAACCCAGTTCCACACCGCCGAGACCGAGAAATATCCCCATGTCACCTTCTTCTTGAACGGCGGCAAGGAAGACCCGGTCGAGGGCGAAACCCGCTATATGGCCGCGTCCCCTAAGGTCGCGACCTATGACCTGCAGCCAGAGATGTCAGCCCCCGACGTGACCGAGCATTTCGTGCAGGCGATCCGCGACGGTTTTGACCTGATCGTCACCAACTTCGCCAACCCGGATATGGTTGGCCATACCGGAGACCTCGACGCGGCCATCGCGGCTTGTGAAGCGGTGGATGACGGCTTGGGGCAGGTGATTGCGGCACTGGAAGAGGTCGGCGGCGCGATGATCGTCACCGCGGATCACGGCAACTGCGAAACCATGTGGGATGACGCTACGAACGGCCCGCACACCGCCCACACCACCAATCTTGTGCCCGTGGTTCTGATGGGCGGGCCTGATGGAATTTCTCTGGCGCATGGGCGTCTGGCCGATTTGGCTCCTACGGTGCTTCAGCTGATGGGTCTTGAGCAACCGGCCGAGATGACCGGCGAAAGCCTGATCCGTTCGTGATCTTGCGCCGCGCCCTCCAGCCCCTTCTGGCGGGTCTTGCCTTGGCGGTTTCCGCTGGGGCGCTGTCGGCGCAATCCGATCCGACCCTGACCGCCCGCGCGGCGATGGTCCAGCTTGAGGTCGCAACCCAAGCCCTGCAAGACGCGCAGAAATCCGGGGACCGCATCGCGGCCCTGACGCAAACCGTGCAAGCGTATGAAGAAGGCCTGTCTGCCCTGCGCGACGGGCTGCGCCGGATCAACCTGCGCGAAGCGGCACTGGAAGCGGCGTTCGAGGCAGAGCGCGATCGTTTAGGCCAGCTTCTGGGTGTGTTGCAAACCATCGGAAAAGCACCCGAGCCCGCGCTGCTGGTGCACCCGTCTGGTCCCCTTGGCACCGCGCGCTCTGGCATGATCCTGTCCGAGGTGACGCCCGCCCTGCAAGCGCAGGCTGATGACCTCCGCGCCCGTCTGGAAGAACAGCGCACCCTGCGCGCGCTGCAGGAAAGCGCCGTGGACACGTTGCAGACCGGACTGACTGGCGTGCAGGAAGCTCGGTTTGAGCTGAGCCTTGCGCTGGCCCGCCGTACTGAACTTCCCCGCCGCTTTGTCGCGGACGAGGCGCGGATGAAAACCCTTTTGGAAAGCGCCGACACGCTGGCCAGCTTTGCGCAAGGTCTGATGTCTGACCCGAAAGCCAATTCCAGCGCGACCGCTCTGCCTGATTTCGCATCCTCGCGCGGGCGGCTCGCAATGCCGGTTCTGGGCCGCGTCTTGCGCGGATACGGTGAACGTGATGCGGCAGGCATTCAGCGCCCCGGCCTGATT
>CALJDH010000047.1 GCA_938023895.1 uncultured Aliiroseovarius sp. | reverse complement strand
CTGGTGCGACAACGCCGAATACTGGAACGTGAAGTTCGAGCTGACCAAAGCTGTGAAAGAGGCGTTCGACGCCAAAGGCATCTCGATCCCCTATCCGCATTCGGTGGAAATCAAGAAAGAGGCGTAAGCCCGCCATCGGGCCAAGCCGCCCGGTGTTGAATTGGAAGAGGCCGCTCTGCACAAGGGCGGCCTCTTATCTTATCTACGTCGCGTTCGATCATGCCCCGCGCTGCCCCAAAGCGGCAACCGTTTGCGCCCAGCGATCGACTTGCTTATCACTTGGATGGCTCGCCTGTGCGAAATGGGTTACGCGGGCGGGGCGCAGGCCGACAAACTCCAAGATCTGCTTCTTGAGCTGCCAGAACAGCGGGCGATGCAGGAAGAAGCGGAAGTACCACCACGGGCTGTCCGAGGTCAGGATGACGCGGGCGGAGCGACCGTTCAAAAGTGGCTTCGGCAGGCCAGCACCACGCGGATCAAAAGCAACGCCCGGCAGGAATGCGCGGTCAATCAGCCCCTTCAGCTTGGCTGGCAATCCCCCCCACCACATCGGACTGACGATCACGACGTGGCTGGACCAGTTCAGATCGTCCAGAAATTGCTCCAACGCTGGTTCGAGCGGTTTGTGATGTTTGTATCCGCCAAATCCATAATCCGCGTCGAACGTCATGTCGTGAATATGCAGCACCCGTACGTCGTGCCCCGCTGCTGTTGCTGCCTCGGCATATTGCGTTGCCAAACGCTTGTTTAACGATGTCTCGGCCGGGTGGCCGTTTAACACCAGTATCCGTTTCTGTGTCATATCTATCTCCATAATTGACCACGGTCATTTTTCTTGCACAAAATAATGACCGTGGTCAATTATGAATTTTGACCGCGGTCAGAAAATGTGGGATAAGGCGCTATGACGACGACGATCCAACCCCGCACATTGAAAACCCGCGCCCGCCTGATCGAGGCCGCAACGGCCATCGTTGCCGAAAGCAGCTTCACCGAATTGCGGGTGGAAGAGGTCGTGCGCCGCGCTGGCGTCGCCAAGGGGACGTTCTTTGCCCATTTCAAGGACAAGGACGCGCTTCTGGACCGGATGATCGGAGAAATCATCGACCAGCACCTTGATCAGATCAGCGCGCAAGACACGCCCAAAACGATTGACGAGATTCTGGACACCCTGACCCCGTTGATGTGGTTCATGGGCAGCGAGCGCACGGTGTTTGACGTCATTCTGCGCTATTCTGGTGCCGCGTCAGTAGAGGAGATCGGCCCCATCGCAGCGACATTCGAGCGCTTCATTCACGTGCTGGCAGACTGGTTCGTCGACGGCCCCTTCCGTCAGGATGCAGACCCCGCGACGTTGGCCGAAGGGGTTCAGGCTTTCGTATTTCAGGCGCTCGCGTTGAACTTCTGCGCGCTGAACAATACCCGCCCCGTTCGCGACCGGTTGCGCCCATATTTGGAACTGTGGTTACACCCCGCCAAAACGCTTGATCCACAGGGCTAAAGCCCCTATACACCGCCCGTCCGGCACTCTTCCGAGTCGCACGGGCCTTTTCCTTTTGGGCTGTTGCCTTTCTTCGGCAACCACACAGCGCAGCGGAAACTGACAAAGAAACGACGGACTACCCTCCCGCGGGCGTGAAAAACGGACCCGATGAAGACGCGGAGCTCTTGGACGGCACCAACTTTGCGGACCAACCGCAAGCAGATAGGAGATGATCAGATGGACCTGATCGCACAGCTCGAGGCGGAACAAGTTGCCGCCCTGGGGAAAGACATCCCCGATTTCAAAGCCGGCGACACCGTTCGCGTAGGCTTCAAGGTGACCGAGGGTTCGCGCACCCGTGTGCAGAACTACGAAGGCGTTTGCATCAGCCGTAAAAACGGTTCGGGCATTGCCGGTTCGTTCACCGTTCGCAAGATTTCCTTCGGTGAAGGTGTGGAGCGTGTATTCCCGCTGCACTCGACCAACATCGACTCGATCACCGTAGTTCGTCGTGGCCGCGTACGTCGCGCCAAACTGTACTACCTGCGTTCGCGTCGTGGTAAATCGGCACGTATCGCTGAAGACACCACATACAAAGCCAAGAAAGCTTAAGGAGCGCCGATATGAAAAAAGATCTGCATCCCGACTACCACCTGATCGACGTCAAAATGACCGACGGCACCATCGTTCAGATGAAATCGACCTGGGGCAACGAAGGCGACACGCTTGCGCTGGACATCGACCCCTCGGCTCACCCGGCATGGAACGGCGGCAGCACCCGCCTTCTGGACACCGGCGGCCGCGTGTCGAAATTCAAATCGAAATACGAAGGCTTTGGTTTCTAAACCACGCCTCTTTCGAGACAGAAACGCCGCTTCATTCGAAGCGGCGTTTTTTTGTCTCAGGTGGCAGGCGCAAGGATCAGATATCGGGCGATGCCGTAGACATAGAGCCCTGCGAACAGGATGTTGATGTATTTAAGCTGCCTCTCGGTGCGCAGCCATGCGCAGTAAATCCAGATCAGGCAGAAGGGCAGGCTCAGGCACATCGCGACCAGTTGCCAACCCTGTACGATCGAGATCGTGCTGGCCAAACCAAGGCCAAACGCGATCCACTTCAACGGCTGCTCGTAAGCAGCAAACGTCATAAGCGTCATAGTCAGTCTTTCAGGTAAACAGCGCCGTGAACCCGGCGTTCTGCTTTGGCCGAAATAGCATGAACCACGGATTGTGACAATTCACTCGGCCGCTATACGCCACTTCCCCGCCTGATCCGGCAGCCATGCCTCGATTGCCGCGGTCGCCACCACATGCACTTGCCCGGCGCTTTCGGTGTTCATCCCGCCTTTCACTGCGCGCACCTCGGCCCGGCCTCGGGGTAGTTCAGCGCGGACGACCTTAAGGTCCAACTTCTCGGGCTCGGCCACCCCGATGGTCACGGATACGCGCATATCTTGGTGATCCAGCCCCAGTGTCGAGAACAGCGTGATTGACGAATGATGCAGTGCGTCCTGCACTGCGCGACACGCTGCCTTGGTATAGTCCTGACCATAAAGGTCGTTGCCCATGCCCATCTCGAGGATCATACGTTTCTCGCCCATCACGCGGCCTCCA
>CALJDH010000046.1 GCA_938023895.1 uncultured Aliiroseovarius sp. | reverse complement strand
GCCGCCTGCGCCGATGCTGCCCGCGCGGCGGGTGTCACCGTGCACGAGGGCGGTACCTATCTGGCGATGGAGGGGCCGCAGTTTTCCACATTGGCCGAAAGCCGCATGTATCGCGATCAATGGGGCGCACATGTGATTGGCATGACGAACATGCCCGAGGCCAAGCTCGCCCGTGAGGCCGAGCTGTGCTACGCCTCGGTCGCGATGGTGACGGACTACGACTGCTGGCACCCGAACCATGACGAGGTCGACGTGGCACAGGTGATCGCGACGCTGAGCGGCAATGGCGACAAGGCCAAGCGGATGGTGGCGGGGCTGCCTGCATTACTGGGTTTGGATCGTGCCCTCTGCTCCCATGGCTGCGACCGCGCGTTGGATATGGCGATCATGACCGCACCCGAAAAACGTGATCTCGCGCTTCTGGCAAAGCTGGACGCGATTGCGGGTCGGGTGCTGTGAACCGTCTGAACGGCGTCGACATTGCGCGATACCTCGCCTTTGTCGGTATGGTACTGGTGAACTTACGTCTGGCCGCGGAGGTCAGCGGAGGCTCGGATATCGGGTCGCTGATCACCGACACCCTAGAGGGCCGCGCCGCAGCACTGTTCGTTGTGTTGGCCGGTGTCGGGGCCAGCCTTGGCAAGCCCGCGTGGCACCTGACCCTACGCCGCGGGCTCTTCTTATTTGCCATCGGCATGCTGAACATGCTGATCTTCGACGCGGACATTCTGCATTTCTATGCGCTTTATTTCCTCGTCGCGATGGCCTTCATGCGCCGGTCAAACAACAGCCTTCTTTTGGGCGTCACCGGCTTCATCCTTGTCGGGTTCGTGGCGCAACTGGTCTTGGATTTCGACCGAGGTTGGAACTGGGCCACACTGAGCTATGCCGACTTCTGGACCATTGAGGGCTTCCTGCGTCACTCCCTGTTCAACGGCTGGCACCCGGTCTTTCCGTGGGCGGCATTCTTGTTGTTGGGCATGTGGTTGGGGCGGCTGAAGCTTAGCCGTTGGACTGTACAGATTGGATTGGTATTGGGCGGCGCATTAGTCGCGGTTGCAGCCCATCAAGCCAGCGCAGTCCTGATCCGCGAGCCCGAGATTGGGGCGCTGATGAGCACCGATCCGGTTCCGGCGGGACCGCTCTACATGCTGGCGAGCGGAGCAACCGCCGTGGCGGTGCTGGGCACGGTGTTGCTAATCACCCCGCTCTTTCTGGCTCTACCCGTGCTCCGGCGTCTCTGTGACGCAATGATCGTCGCCGGGCGCCAGACCCTGACCCACTATGTCGCGCATATCCTGATCGGTATGGGCACGCTCGAGGCGATGGGGCGGCTCGACGGGTCGCTCCAGCCGATGCAGATTTTCTGGATCTCGATCGCCTATTGCGCATTTGCCGCGTTGTTCAGCTGGCTGTGGTCGCATAAGTTCAAACGCGGGCCGCTTGAGGCCATTATGCGTCTGATCACCGAGGGAAAAACATGAAATCCGTCAAAGACTATATCCGCACCATCGTGGACTTCCCGCATGAAGGGATCCTGTTTCGCGATGTGACCACCCTGTTTGCCGATCCGCGCGGGTTTCGAATGGCCGTGGACCAGATGCTGCACCCTTATGCCGGGATGCAGATCGACAAGGTCGTCGGGCTTGAGGCGCGCGGCTTCATTCTGGGCGGCGCGATTGCACACCAGTTGACGCTGGGGTTCGTGCCGATCCGCAAGAAGGGCAAGCTGCCCGGTGCGACCCTGTCGGAAGCCTATACGCTGGAGTACGGCGAAGCCGTGATGGAGATCCATGACGACGCGATTCAGCCGGGCGAAAAGGTGCTTCTGGTGGATGACCTTCTGGCCACTGGTGGTACGGCCGAAGCCGGGATCAAATTGATCGAACGCCTGGGCGGCGAGATCGTGGGCTGTTCCTTCATTGTCGACCTACCGGAATTGGGCGGACGGAAGAAGCTGGAAGAGCTTGGCATGGGCGTCGATGTTTTGTGCGAGTTCGAAGGTCTGTGAACCCTCGCTTAACTATTAGGCTCTAATGCTGTTCCTGCCCGGTCGGAGCCCGGGCGCTGCTTGAGCACGTGAATAGAGTGCAACGCCCCGCTTACCCGGCGGGGCGTTTTCGTTTTGGGTCGCAATGTGCGCTCAGGCCAGAGGAAAGATTACGCCCGGGTTCATGATCCCATTGGGGTCTAGCGCCTGCTTGATCGCGCGCATGGCGGCAAGGCGAGCGGGGTCTGCATAGCGTGCAAGCTCGTCAGTTTTCAGGCGGCCTACGCCGTGCTCGGCGCTGAACGAGCCGTCGTGCTCGGCTACGAGATCATAAACCGTGGTGCGAATGGCATCGCGCTGGGGCAGATAGGCAGCTTTATCTTCGCCCGCCGGCGGGAAGACGTTGTAGTGCAAGTTTCCGTCGCCCAGATGCCCAAAAGCATTCACACGGAACGGACCGAAGGCCGCGAGGGCGTCGTCTGCGCGTGCTAGGAAAACGGGAATTTCCGATATCGGCAGCGAAATGTCATGCGAATTAATAGCCCCTACCGCTTTGTTCGCTAAGGGAATTTCCTCTCGCAGCTTCCACAGGGCAGCACGTTGGGATTGAGATTGGGCGATGACGCCATCGGACACCAAGCCTGCTTCTTGCGCAGCCTCAAAAAGCGTTAGAAGCGCGGCTTCTGGGTCATCTGACGGGCCGAGGCCGAGGTCGATCAGCACGGACCACGCGGGCGGTTCGGCAAAGGGCTGAGGTCCGCCCAGACCGGCTTCGGACAGGAACTCCAATCCAGTGCCCTTGATCAACTCGAACGCACTGATCCCCTGCCCCAGTTGGGATTGCGCCAGTGCCAGAAGGTCCAAAGCGGCGGATGGGTCGCGCACACACAGAAGCGCGGTGCCGGTGCGTGCGGGACGCGGGAACAAGCGCAGACTGGCGGCGGTGATCACGCCCAGCGTGCCCTCTGCCCCGCACAGAAGCGCGCGCAAGTCATAACCCGTGTTGTCTTTGCGCAGACGCTTCAGCCCGTGATGGATAGTGCCGTCGGGCAGCACCGCCTCGATCCCCAGACACAACTCGCGCGCGTTGCCATAGCGCAGAACGTTCACGCCGCCTGCATTGGTCGACAGGCACCCACCGATGCGGCACGAACCTTCCGACGCCAGCGACAGCGGGAACAAACGATCCACGTTTTCCGCAACGGATTGAACATCTGCCAAGATGGCCCCGGCTTCAGCCACCAGAGCGTTCTCGGCCGGGTAAACAGCGCGGATGCGGGTCATGCGTTCAAGGCTCAGGATCACCGGGCGGGCGTCTTGCATGACCTGCCCGCCCACCAGCCCGGTGCCGCCGCCATAGGGCACGACGGGGACGCGGGCGTCGTTGCAGATGCGCAGGATGGTGGACACCTCATCGACCGAGCCGGGGGCCAAAAGCAATCCACCCACACCTTGGAACACCCCGCGTGGTTCCTCCAAATAGGCCGGGGTCAGGGGGCGGAAGGCTGCGTCGGGGAGGGCCGCACGCAACTGTGCTTCGATGTCTGCATCGATAGATCTCACGTCACGCCCCTTTTGTGGTTTACAGACAGATCACCAAGCGCGGCTTAGCCCACTTGCGTACGCCCGCGCCGGTCCGATCTGAGGTTGGCATAGAGCACGTGATTACGCCAGCGTCCGTTGATCTGAAGATAGCTTTGCGCCACGCCTTCGTATTTATAGCCGACCTTTTCCAGCACCCCGCGCGAGGCGGCATTTTCTGGCAGGCACCCGGCCTCAAGCCGCGACAGATCCAGTTCGTTGAAGGCGTAATGCACCAGTGCCTCGAGCCCTTCGCGCATATAGCCCTGCCGCGCAAAGCGTTCGCCGATCCAATATCCGGTCGTGCCAGCTTGCGAGGGACCGCGCCGGATGTTGTCCAGTGTCAGTGCACCCAGCAACACGTCGTCCTGACGTCGAATCATGAAAAGTGGAAGCGCGGTTCCGCTTGTGACCGAACGATTGGCCCAATAAACGCGATTTGTGAAACTTTTGCGGGTCAGGTGATCGGCGGCCCAAGTGGGCTCCCACGGTGTCAGGAAGTCCCGGCTGGCAACCCGAAGGGCGGCCCATGCGCGATAGTCGCCATGCATGGGCGGGCGCAGGGTCATCCGTTCGGTTTCGATCCGAACCTTCTTGGGCCGCGCAAACATCAGGCCGCGCGCCTTTCCATCAGAGCCTCCAACGGCTCGGCCTTGGCTGCCGGGCCATAGACGGCCATCGCCATTGCGCTGCCCGTCAAGGACGCGCCGAAATCGCGCAGGTCTTGCAGGGTGACGGCGTCAATCTTTTCAACAGTGTCGCCCAAGCTTGGCACATAACCCCAAATCCCGACCAGACGCGCCATGCGTTCTGCACGGGCGGAGGGACTTTCCAGTCCCATCAGAAGCCCGGCTTTCATCTGGGTCCGCGCGCGCTCCAGTTCGCGACCTGACATGTCACTGGCGGCGCGTTTCATCTCGTCAATGCAGAGGCCTGACAGGGCGGCAATGTCATCGCCCGAGGTGCCTGCATAGACGGTCATCATGCCGGTGTCGTCATAGGACCCGACCTGCGAGAAAATCGAATAGCACAGCCCACGTTTCTCGCGCACTTCCTGGAAGAGGCGCGAAGACATGCCGCCTCCCAGCGCCGAGCTGAAGAGCTGCGCTGCATAGAACCCGTCATCGCGATACGAGGGCGCTTCCAAGCCCAGCGTGAAATGCACTTGTTCCAGCGTGTTGTTGACCTCGACCCGCGCGCCTGAGGTCCAGCGTGCCGCATCCGGCACTAGCACTGGACGCGGAGCCAGCCCGCCAAAAGCGGCTTCGGCAAGGCGCAGGATTTCGTCGTGGTTCACCGCACCGGCGGCCGATAGGATCAACTGTTCTGGGCCGTAATGCTGGCCGACAAAGCCCGACAGATCGTCGCGACCAAAGGATTTCACCCGTTCGGACGGTCCAAGGATGGTGCGGCCGATGGGCTGATCCGGGAAGGCCGCTTCTTGCAGCCAATCAAAGACCACATCATCGGGCGTATCCAGCGC
>CALJDH010000045.1 GCA_938023895.1 uncultured Aliiroseovarius sp. | reverse complement strand
GGCCTTTGGAGCGGATTTGGAGGCTATGACTTCTTCTTCTACGGACCACTCCCGTTCTGGGTGGCCGCTGGACTGGTCGCCCCAATGTGCCCGGGCTGCTCGACCAGCACCGAGGTCGTACTATCGGCCGCATTTTTCTGGCTTCTCAGTGGCGCAACCTTCTTTCTGTTTGCACGCCGCTATTTCACCACCAGCATCTCGCTTCTTGGAAGTTTCGTGTACCTATTGCTGCCCTACCACCTGTGGATGGACTGGTTCATTCGCCAAGCCATAGGAGAGTTCGCGGGGTTCGCATTCCTTCCCCTTATTGCATTCGGCGTGGAGTCGATCCGGTGTCGCGAAAAGCACGGCTGGACGGTCGCCATCGGGGTGGCGGGCCTCGTCTTGTGCCACCTGCCGACCATGCTGATTGCAGCACATGTTTTCCTGATCATCTTGTTGGCCCTCGCCATCCAGAAATGGCGCATGGGTGAGGCATTCGGCACATTCCTTGTGTCTATCTGTGGATGGGTGCTTTTGGGGGTTCTCATGACCAGTTTTTACTGGATCCCCGCACTTGTCCTATTGGATACGGTATCACCTAACATTTTGTTTTCAGGGTTCTTTGAAGCCAGCAATTGGCTTTGGGGAACAGCGTCCCGCTCTCCGGATCCCGAAACATCCAGAATATTGCTCAGCGCTTTTCTGGTGACACTTCCTACGGTGGTGCTGTCGTTGGTCTATGCACGAGGCTCTTTACTGGCCTGGATCGCAATCCCGATTGCGTTGACCGTGTTTATGAACGCCTGGGTGTCTGCATCCATATGGAACAGCTGGATCATACAAAAAGTACAGTTCCCCTGGCGGTTCCTAGTGTTCAGCGATTTCTCAGCAAGTGTCGCCGTGATGGCCGTCTTTTCTGGTGTCGCCGTGCGCTCGCGTTCCAAACTTGCGATCACTCTGTTTTTCATGGCGTTGGCTCCATTTTACAAGATCGCACAACCGTCAGCTCAGGTAATCATGGCCGGTTTTGACGATACGAGTTTGCCCTATGGCGGCATCGAGTATCTGAGTCCCGAAACAAAAGACGCGATTGAGCAGCGCTTCAACATTACGCTTTCCCACAAGAAACACGTTTTGGTCGCCCCAGAGATTCTCGACCTCATGGCGATTGACGTGCGTAAGCAGGTGCCTGCAGAGATCACAATTGATAGCGCATCGCGCTCTTACGTGATCGGGAATGCATCTGATCAGCAAAAGCTGGTTCTGCCCATCCAATACTGGAAGTTCTGGACCGGTCACCTTGACGATGGAACCACAGTTCAACTTTCGGCAAATTCGGACTTCGGTGTCATCGAGGTGCTTGCCCCGGAACAGGGGTTCAATGGACAAGCAATCCACCTGACCCTCCCCTACCACATCAGCGAAAAGATCGGATTGGTTTTGTCATTCGGATCAATCGCAGTCTTTGCCTTTCTGATCGGCGCTGCGCGCAGACGACGACGTCAGTCCGCGATTGGCTCCGACAAAGACCTACAACACATCCAGTGACCGCTTTACGCGGTCCATGACAATCGAGGTTTTAAACCGGCTGATGTTGGACGCGTCAAAGAAATGCTCTTGTGTGAAGGCCTCGTATTCCTTGATATCGCGCACCGACAGGATCAGCAGAAAATCCGCCTCGCCCGTGGTGTAGTAGCACTGCTGCACCGATGGGGCGGTACGCATCTTCTTCTTGAACGCTTCAAGCTGCTGGCGATTCTCGCGCTCGAGTATGACCTCGACGATGACGGTCAGATCCCGGTCCAGTTTCTTTGGGGACAGAACGGCAATCTCGCGCTCGATTACACCGGTTTCTTTCAGCTTTTTCAAGCGCTTCTGCACGGCCGCCGGGGATAGGCCGACACGCTCGCCAAGTGTTTCTGCGGTCAGGCGGGCGTTCTCTTGTACCAGCCGTAGAATATGTAGGTCTTTGTCATCCATGTTCTGAAAATCATCGTTAATTTCGATTTATGCAATTTAATTCCGATCGTTTTCTGAAAACTAAGACGTATACAGCCCTTCCTGACCCGCTAGGATACCCTCACTAGGATCAGGAGGTATGCGTGGATCACTTGACCGAGATGCGGCGACAGTTTCACCGCCGACCGGAATTGGGCTTTCAGGAAGACACCACCAAGGCGCTGGTCGCAGATCGTCTGCGCAGCCTCGGGATAGAAGTGCATGAAGGCGTTGGTGTCGTAGGTGTCTTGCGCAAAGGCACCGGCAACCGCGCCATCGGGCTACGCGCCGATATGGATGCGCTTCCGATCCTGGAAACCAGCACCCACGACTACCCGTCTGAGACCCCCGGCGTGATGCATGCCTGTGGCCATGATGGGCATATGACCATGCTTCTGGGCGCGGCCGAGAAACTGGCGCAAGACGCCGCGTTCGACGGCACCGTCGTCTTTCTATTCCAACCAAACGAAGAACACGGGCTGGGTGCGCAAGCGATGATTGACGAAGGTGTGTTGGAGCGCTTCCCGGTGGACGAGGTCTATGCCATCCACAACCTGCCCGGAGCGCCTGTGGGTCAGGTCTCGACCCGTCCTGGACTGATTTGCAGCAGCGAAAGCCTGTTCGAGATCACCGTACATGGACAGGGTGGACATGCCTCGATGCCTCAGGTCGGCGTGGATGCGATCACCGTTGGGGCCGAGTTGGTCACGGCCCTGCAAACCATCGTGGCCCGCAAGCTGGCACCGGGTGCGGGCGTTGTGGTCTCGGTGACGGAATTCGTGACCGACGGGCAGCGCAATGTGTTGCCGGGGCAGGCAGTTCTGAAGGGTGACGTCCGCGCCCGCGCGCCCGAGGATCGTTTGGCCGTCGAGCGCTTCATGCGCCAGATCACTGATGGTGTGACGGCGGCGCATGGGGTCACGGCGACGGTGCAGTTCCAGACCGAGTTCATCGAAACCATTAATGCGGACGAACCGACACAGGCCGTGTGTCGCGCGGCCAAGTCGGCCGAGTGCGACGTGATCCCCGACCGCCAACCAATGAGCTTTTCCGAAGATTTCGCCCATTTTGCAGCTGCCGTCCCGGGCTGTTTTCTGCTTCTGGGCAACGGAACCGAAGGTGCGCATGGCCAGCCGCTGCATGCCTCGGACTATGACTTCAACGACGCGCTATTGCCCATCGGGGCTGCGTTCTGGACCCACCTTGTGCAGGATCGCCTGCCCCCTCGAAAGGACTGAACATGAAGGATATTTTCAGCACTGCGACCCTGCACCACACAGCTGGATCCCCGGCCCCGTCGAAAGCAGCATACAGCGTTCTGTCCGAACAGGACTTCGCAAACGCCTGTAACGAGATCATGGCGTGGGACGGTTACGCACCGACGCCGCTGGTATCTCTGTCCGGATTGGCCAAGCAGCTGGGCGTTGCACGGATCGACTATAAACACGAAGGTCCGCGGTTTGGGCTGGGCAGTTTCAAGGCGCTTGGCGGATCCTACGCCGCCCTGCGCGTGCTTAAACGCGAGCTGAGCGCGCAATTGGGCCGCGACGTGAGCCTTGAAGAAGTCCGCAATGGCAACCACCGCGATGCCTGCGCCAAGATTACGCTGGTCTCGGCCACCGATGGCAACCACGGCCGGTCCTTGGCATGGGGCTGTCAACGGTTCGGCGCCCCTTGCCGCATCTATATCCACGCCGAGGTCAGCGAAGGCCGCGCCGAGGCGATGCGCGATCTGGGTGCCGAGGTGATCCGCATCGACGGTGACTATGACGACTCCGTCGTTCTGGCCAAAACCGAAGCGGACGAAAACGGCTGGTTCGTCGTGTCCGACACCTCGTGGGAGGGATATACCGAGCCGCCGCGTGACGTGATGGCAGGCTATGGTGTGATGACGCGCGAAGTTTGCGAAACACTGAAAGATGCCCCCACCCATGTCTTCCTGCAAGGCGGCGTAGGCGGGCTTGCGGCCTCGGTTGCGGCGGGATTGCGGCAGTTCTACAAGGACACCGCCCCCCGCGTGGTCATCGTGGAACCCGATCTGGCCGCTTGCCTGTTTGACAGTGCGAAAGCGGGCAAAGCCACCACATTCGCCATCGAAGAAGAAACCATCATGGCGGGACTGTCCTGCGGCGAACCCTCTGAAATGGCATGGGAAATCCTGTCGGAAGAGGCCTCGGACTTCCTGACCATTCCCGACGGCATCGTGGCCCCCACCGTGCGCCTTCTAGCCAATGCAGAAACCGGAGACGAAGTGGTCGAAGCTGGCGAAAGCGCTGTCGCTGGTCTGGCCGCCGTGATCTCGGCCTGTCAGGATCCGGCGCTGTCAAACGCATTGGGGCTGGATGCGACATCGCGCGTGTTGCTGATCGGATCCGAAGGCGTCACCGATCCTGCGATCTACGAGGCGATCATGGCCGGAGCAGATCATGTCTAAGGGGCGCACCGCACCACTGCGGGGCTTTGCAGAGGCCGAGTTCGCCACCCGCTCCGCAAAGGCGCAGGCGTTGATGGCGCAGCGGGGGCTGGACGGCATGCTTTTGCTGACTGAACCCGAAGTCCGCTATTTCAGCGGTTTTCACACGCTGTTTTGGCAAAGCCCGACGCGGCCGTGGTTCCTCTATATCCCCGTATCGGGCAAACCCATCGCGATCATCCCGGAAATCGGCGCGGAACTGATGCGCCAGACCTGGATTGACGACATCCGCACGTGGAGCGCCCCAGCCCCAGCCGATGACGGGATCAGCCTACTGACCGAGCTTTTATCACCGCTGGCGCAATCCGGCGGACGGCTAGGCGTCTTGAAAGGTCATGAAACCAGCCTGCGCATGCCTTTGGGCGACTATGAACGGCTGATGGCCGCCCTCCCCGGTTTGAAAATCGCGGACGCCACCGGCCTAATCCGCGCCCTGCGTATGGTTAAATCCGAGGCCGAGATAGAGAAGCTCGCCCATATCTGCGCCATCGGCTCGCGCGCATTCGACGCGGTCCCGCAGATTGCCCACGAAGGGCTTCCTTTCGAAGACCTGTTCCGTCAGTTCCGCCGCGAAGCACTGTTTCAAGGCGCCGACGACGTACCCTACTTGGTGGGCGGTGCCGATCAGGGGGGCTATCACGACGTGATCTCGCCGCCCTCGCCCCGGCCCCTGCAGCGCGGGGATGTTTTCATGCTGGACACCGGCGCCACATGGGACGGGTATTATTGCGATTTCGATCGCAACTGGGCCGTGGGTCAGGCGGACAATGCCTCGCGCCGCGCCTATGATGTGCTCTGGCGCGCAACCGAGGCCGGGATCGCTGCCGCCCGCGTCGGCACCACCTGTCGCGAGCTGTTCCACGCCATGCAATCGGTGATCGCCGAACTGGACGATCAGGGCGGAGATGTCGGGCGGCTGGGACACGGGCTGGGCATGCAGTTGACCGAATGGCCATCGCACGCTGCGTTTGACGACACGGTGATTGAAGAAAACATGGTGCTGACACTGGAACCCTCGCTTTCCTACGGCGATGGGCGCATCATGGTGCACGAGGAAAACATCGTCGTGCGGGCGGAAGGTGCGCAGCTATTGACCACCCGCGCAGCATCCGAACTACCGGTGATCTGAGGGCCACATGCTGAAGCTTGAGTTTGACACGGACGAAGGGATCGGGACGCGCGCCAATCTGGGCATGATCGTTCTGGAAACCGATGAAACGCTGGAAGCCGAGTTCGCCCGCATGACGTATCTGGACGGCGTTGCCCGCTATCACAGCCGCATCCCGATGGTCAGCGACGTCCGCGCAGATACGCTGGCGCGGATGTTGGATGATATGCCGGCCTCTGCCAAGCTGTTTCCGTCGTCCTTGGCGTTCGACGTGATTGGCTATGGCTGCACCTCGGCGTCCACTGTGATCGGCTCGGGCAATGTGGCTGCGGCCATCCAAAGCGTGCGCCCCGAGGCGAAAGTGACCGACCCGCTGGCGGCGCTGATCGCGGCGGGTCGATCCTTGGACGTGAAAAATCTCGGTTTCATAACGCCTTACATCCCGGATGTGTCTCGTAAGATGCGAGAGAAGCTTGAGGAAGCAGGCTTTACTATAACCGCCGGAGGATCATTTGAAGAAGGCGATGACCGTGTGGTCGCGCGGATCTCCGAGCGCGCCATTCACAACGCGGCACTGAGGGTCGCCAAGTCCGCCGACACCCCCTGCGATGCACTTGTGATTGCCTGCACCAATCTGCGCTGCCTGAATGTCATTCCCCAACTCGAGGCCGAGCTGGGCATCCCTGTACTGTCCAGCAACACCGCCCTTGTCTGGCACATGCTGCGTCTGGCCGGGATTACCGACGACAGGCCCGAGATCTGCCGCCTATTCGGCACACAGCTGTTCACCTGACGCCCGCACAGCGGAAAGCTGCCTACTGGGTGTTTCCTGTGGTGCTCCCCCCGGCGACGGGCTAGGCTTTCCCCCATTGGGGATGATTGTGCTGCTCGCAAGGGAACTGGGTTTGAGAACGTTGACTTTCGCGCCGCTGTTGCGACGAGTTTGCCTGCCCGTTGTGCTGGCGTTTTTCGGGCAATCCGTGTGGGCGCTTGATGATGTCCAAATCACGGTTATTGGGTCTGACGGTGGACTAGAAAACGCGATCAAGGCCGCATCGCTTGTGCAGACCGCCAAAGACGATGGCGAAACTGACCCCCGCGACGTGATGGCCGCCGCGCTGGCAGAATATGGCCGCTTGACGGAAGTGCTTTATGCCAACGGCTATTACGGCGGAGTGATCCGCATCCGCGTCGACGGGCGCGAGGCTGGGCGCATTCCCGTGTTCAACCTGCCCGTCCAGATCAACACCATCGAGATCACAGTGGATCCCGGCGCGCCCTTCACCTTTGGCACGGCGCGCGTCGCCCCCCTGGCCCCCGGCACCAAACTGCCAGACGGGTTTCGCACCGGAGAACGCGCGGAAAGCACGCAAATTCAGGCGGCGGCCGATGCCGCCCATCTGGCATGGCGACAGGCTGGCCATCCGAAGGCTGATCTAACGCACCAAAGCATCACCGCAGATCATAACCGGCACACCCTGTCGGCGGACCTGCAGTTCTCGCCCGGTCCAAAAGCCCGGTTTGGCCGTATGAGCCAGACGACGGACAGCGCCGTGCGGGCTGAACGGATCGCCCGGATCGCAGGCTTTCCAACCGGCGAAACCTACGCGCCCGAGGCGCTGGACAAAGTGGTCAACCGCCTGCGCCGTACAGGTGCTTTTTCGTCGGTGTCAGTGACCGAGGCCAAGACCCTCAACCCAGGTGACACGTTGGACGTTGGGCTGGCCTTGGCCGATGAAAAGCCGCGTCGCTTTGGCGTGGGGGCGGAGCTTTCCTCGCTCGAGGGCGTCGGTTTCTCGGCCTATTGGATGCATCGGAACTTTCTGGGCGGGGCGGAACGCTTCCATGTCGAAGGCGAGATCACAGGGATCGGCGGCCAGCATGGTGGCGTCGACTATCGCCTTGGTGCCCGGCTGGAACAGCCCGCCACTTTCGGCCCCGACACAACCGCCTTCGGCTATGCCAATGCCGCCTATGAAGACGAACCCGCCTATATCTCGCGCAGCGTTGATCTGGGGGCGGGGATGACCCGGATCTTCTCGGACACCCTGTCAGGCGAAATCGCGTTGGGGCTGCATTATTCCGACATCACCGACGTGTTCGGCGATCGCGAGTTTTTCCAACTCACGCTGCCGATTGGGCTGACCTGGGACCGGCGCAATGACCTGCTGGACGCCACGTCCGGCACGTTCCTGAGCGCCGTGGTCACGCCGTTCCTGTCGCTTAATGGCGGTGGCAGTGGAGCGCGTGCCTATGCCGACGCCCGCGCCTATCGGGCGCTGGGCACCGGCGACCGTCTCGTACTGGCTGGACGCGTTCAGGCGGGCACCGTCTATTCCGACGACGTACAGGACATTCCGCCGGAATACCTGTTTTTCTCGGGCGGCGGGAACTCGGTCCGTGGTCAGCCCTATCAATCCTTGGGCATTCCTGAAGGCATAAGCGGTCTGCGCGGAGGGCGGTCCTATCTGGCCGTCTCGACCGAGCTGCGCACGACGATCACCGACACCATCGGGCTGGTGGCCTTTGCCGATGCCGGTCACGTCAGCGATGACAGCCTGTTTGGCGGTGACGGCAGCTGGCACGCAGGGGCCGGGCTTGGGCTGCGCTACAAGACCCCCATTGGGCCGCTGCGTCTGGATGTGGCAGGGCCGATTTCCAGAGACACCGGCGATGGCGTACAAATCTATCTTGGGATTGGGCAGGCGTTCTGATGATACTGCGTTTTCTTCTGGCCCTGATTGCCGCGTTCACTCTCCCCCTCGCGGCCGTGTCGCAAGACGCGTCTCAGGATGACCGCGGCTATCTTCAGGCCTTCCTAGAGGACACTCTGTCGGACACCGGGCGCGAGATCAAAATCATCGGCTTTCAAGGCGCGTTCAGCTCTGAAGCCACGGTCGACGAAATCACCATCGCGGATGGCGCAGGGATCTGGCTGTCCTTACGCGGCTTGACACTGACATGGACCCGCAGCGCTCTGTTGACCGGGAACGTGAAGATCGACGCGCTGGAAGCCGAGGAGATAACACTCTCACGCCGTCCAATCCCGGACCCCAGCCTCCCTGCCCCCGAGGCAACCGGCTTCGCCCTGCCCGAGCTGCCCGTATCCCTGAACATCGGCAACATCCGCGCTGCACGTGTCCACCTTGGCGAAGACGTGATCGGGCAAGCCGCCGAGATTTCGCTTCAAGGGTCTGCGGCGTTGGAAGCGGGCGCCGGACGGGCCGATTTGACCATCACTCGGCTGGACGGGCCGACCGGCGCGTTGGCGCTTAAGGGCAGCTACGACAACGCCGATCGGATCCTGTCTCTGCTTCTGTCGCTTCAGGAGAACGCGGGCGGATTAACGGCCACTGTACTAGGCATCCCCGGCCAACCTGCCCTTGATCTGAAGCTCGACGGGACCGGCCCCCTGTCAGATTTTGACGCCCAGATCGCGCTGGCGACAGACGGCGAGCCGCGGCTGACAGGCCATGTCCGCCTGACCGAAAGCCCTGTCCCCGGTACAGCCGCGTTCGACCGTGCTTATGTCTTGGAGTTGTCCGGCGACATCGCGCCCCTCCTCCATCCCGATTTCAAAACCTTCTTCGGGGACAAAGTCGACGTGAGCGCGCGGGCGTCTCAGCTTTCCGATGGCGCGACACGGATTGATACGCTGTCAATGCAATCTGAAGCTCTGAACGTCACCGGTAATGTGCAGCTGGCCCCGAATGGCTGGCCCACGCGCATTGCGCTGAACGGGCGTATCGCGTCGCCAGACGACACGCCCGTCCGCCTGCCCCTGTCCGGTCCACGCACGATGGTGTCCTCTGCCGACCTGACCATCGCCTACGATGCCGCCACCGGAGACCTCTGGACCGCACGCGCCAAACTTGCCGACCTCACGCAGAGCGATCTGCGCATTGACGCGGCCACCTTATCCGGGTCGGGACAATTGCGCGCGGGCGTGGACGGGTCTGCGCCGCTGATCGACGGCGCCGTGCGCCTCGACGCCAACGGCATCCTTCCCACACGCCCCGAGCTGGCCGCAGCCATAGGGGCAGATCTGAACGGCGCGCTGCAGTTCAACTGGCAAAGCGATGACGTTCTGGCGATCTCGAACCTGACACTGGCAGGCGAAGATTATGACCTGACGGGCGATGTGACCCTGTCTGAGTTCGCCGACGGCGTGGTCGCCCGCAGCGACACGCTACGCCTAAGCGCAAGTGATCTATCGCGGTTCTCGGGCCTTGCAGGCACCCCCTTGTCGGGACGCGTGGTCATGGGTTTGGCTGGCGAAAGCAACCTTCTGGGTGGCGCTTTTGATCTGCGTCTGGATGGGCGCGGTGCTGGGCTGGGCGTAAACCAACGGCAACTGGATGCAGTGATCAGCGGGGAAAGCACCCTTGCCCTGCAAGCCGTGCGTGACAAAAATGGCACCCGGATTGAGGGCTTGGAGTTAAAGACCGAGAAGGCGCAACTGACAGCCTCGGTGGAACTGACGTCCCGTGAATCGACGGCCGACATCTCGCTGGTCCTACCCAATGCCAGCGCCGTCGATCCGAAACTTAGCGGCCCCGCCCATTTGACCGCGTCCGTGCTGCAAATTGGAACGGATCTGCGGATTCAGACGGATTTCACTGGTCCGGGTGAAGCGACGCTGAACGGCACGACCCATGTGCGTTTTGGGAACGGCGTCGTGGAACAGATCGACGGGACATTGCACGGAGACATCGTGCAGCTGGCCCCCTATAGCGGCTTGGCGCAGCGCGCCCTGTCTGGCGGGTTGCAATTTGACGTAGACGCCCAAATGCGCCCCGAAAGCGGGGATTTCACAATTGAATTGGATGCGATCGGCGCGTCCCTTGGCACCGGGATTGCACAAATCGATGCGCTTATGCGTGGGTCCAGCACGCTGAGCGTGGCGGCCCGGCGCGACGGCGACACACCTGTGCAACTGGATCACCTGAGCCTGCGCAGTGATGCATTGTCGGTAACGGCCGAAGGCACGCCGTCGGATCAGGAAACCGGCGTCACGTTCCAGTCGCGCCTGACGGATCTTGGCCTGATTGCAGACGGAATTTCGGGCCCGGCCGAGGCACAAGGCAGTGCGGAACTAGCAGGGGATCGCTGGCGCGTTGCGGTGAACGCCACTGGCCCAGCAGGCGTGAACGGGCGCGTGGAGGGCACGCTCAGCGTGGATGGCACAAAGGCCGATTTGACCCTGTCTGGCACCGTGCCGCTTGCACTGGCCAACCCAATGATCCGGCCCCGGCTGGCCACGGGTACCGCCAGCTATGACCTCGCCCTGCGCGGCCCGCTGGAACTTGCCTCACTCGCTGGCAGCATAACCACACAGGACGCACGCGTGGCCCTGCCGCGTTTGAAACAAGCCATCGACATCAACAGCGGACAGGTCACATTGGCGGGCGGAACAGCCACGCTGGATATCCAAAGTTCGGTCGCTGCGGGCGGTCAAATCTCCACGCGTGGGACGATCGGGCTGGAGACACCGAAGCAAGCTGATCTGTCGATCCTGCTGGATCAGTTGCGCCTGACAGACGGCGCGCTGTTCGAGACCACCGTGAATGGCAATGCCAATCTGCGCGGACCTCTACAGGGCGGAGCCACTTTGCGCGCCGAAATCGATCTGGGCCGCACAGAACTGCGCGTGCCAGAAACCACTCCCGGCACCCTGCCCGTCATGGAGGGCTTGACGCATGTGGGCGAACCGGCGGCCGTACGCCAGACGCGGCGGTTCGCGGGACTTATCGTGGAACCAAGTACCACGACCACCGGACGCCCCTATCCGCTGGACATTACACTGAATGCGCCCGGGCAGGTCTTTGTCCGCGGACGGGGGCTGGATGCAGAACTGGGCGGATCGCTGCGCGTCACGGGCACCAGTGCAAACGTCATTCCGCAGGGCGAGTTTACCCTGATCCGCGGGCGACTGGACATGCTGGGCAAGCGCCTGACCCTGACCGAGGGCGACGTGAGCCTGCAGGGCGATTTCAACGCCTATCTGCGATTCCTTGCAGAAGCCCGCGCCGAGGATACGGACATCAAAATCGGCGTGACCGGCCCGGTCTCTGAACCCGAGATCAGCTTCACCTCATCCCCCGAATTGCCCGAGGACGAGGTGCTGGCGCGGCTTCTGTTCGGCAAAGACATCACCCAGATCTCGGCCATTCAGGCGCTGCGACTGGCCGCAGCCGTCCGCACGTTGGCCGGAAAGGGCGGCGAAGGCGTGTTGGGCCGGCTGCGCGGCAGTTTCGCGCTGGATGATCTGGACGTGACCACGGATGAAACGGGGGCAGCCTCGGTTCGGGCGGGCAAGTACATCTCGGAAAACATCTATACTGACGTCACGGTCGGCGCAGATGGTAAGGCCGAGGTGAATTTGAACCTGACCCTATCCCCATCCCTGACCGCACGCGGCAGTTTGGGGTCGGATGGCGAAACGGGCGTGGGCGTTTACTTCGAACGCGACTATTAATCAATATTTTTTATTTGTTTTCTGCAGGTTGCAACGCCATCTTTCTTTCGCCCCTTTGGCTGCACCGTGTTTTTCGCCCGCCGCGCAGATGTCGCGCTACTGCCACACCTTTTCATTTTGGAAACAATTTGTGTTCAAATTTTTACGATTGTTGCGCAGCAATATGTTAACATGTGAAGGCCGAAAGGCTCCTGTGGGGAAACTTGAGCGTCCAATTCGTGGCGCGTCTAATGAGTAGCGGAGCAAGGATATGGCTAGGGAAAAAACCGAAGAAAAGCATAAACCACCGTCTGGCGGCACGCGTTACGTGCATGTCAAGGCACCGCCCAAGCGGGATCGCACCCGCACGGACGAGCCGAAAGAGCCGACGGTTCTATTCACCGATTGGGCCAGCATCTGAATTGTCAGGATTGACACAGACCTGCGCGTGATACGGGTTTAAGATTTTAACTGTACCGACTAATCTCGGCACATGAGCGATCCTGTATCATCCATTCGCAATCTCGGAGAAGCCTCCGACGCGGTCTATGCCCGCGC
>CALJDH010000044.1 GCA_938023895.1 uncultured Aliiroseovarius sp. | reverse complement strand
CCAAGGCGCGGATCCTGCGCAAGCGCTTCGATATGCGGGGCGATCAGCGCTCGAACCTGTTCAATGTCCAACGGCACCTGCCCGTCATGCAGCGGAATACCAAACCCCGCGCCGAAGATCAGTTTCTCGGGCGGGGTATTGGCACATTCGGCCGCACGCGAGAAAATCGTGCAGAGGTTCTCGATGTTTTCAGCAATCGGCTCGGGTGCGAGGCACATGGAGCCCGTGTAGGCGTGAAAGCCGGTCAGTCGCAGGGACGCGCGTGCATCAATATCTGCAATAACCGCAGGCACTTCAGGCTCATCGACACCAAACTGGCTTGGCTTGCCCGACATGCTGGCGCCGAACCCTTTGGGAACATGGTCGGGATTGATCCGCAGAAGCACGTCCTGCTGGATGCCTTTTTCAGCGCAAATTGTATCCAGCATTTCAATCTCGTCAGATGACTCGACAACGATGGTCAGCCCAAGCCCAGCGTAATCGCGCAATTCTCGGTCGCGTTTTCCCGGACCGGACCACGTGATTTGCGAAGGGTCCAGACCGATCGCCAAAGCCCGTTCGACCTCCATCGCCGACGACGCGTCGATATGATCCAGCTGCGACATGACACTGCGCAGAACCTGCAAGTTCGGGTTCGATTTGATCGCATAGCTGGGGGCAAGAAGCCCCTCGAACGTCGTTTTAACCTGCGTGGCCCGTTGCGATAATTCTTCGGAATCTTAGATGTAAAAGGGCGTCTCGATCTTGTTCAGGTCAAGCGCAGAGAGCTTGGACAAGAAGGTCTTCTCGTTGAGGTGTTTCAAATCGGAACCTTTTTGAAATATGATCTTGCGCTGCTCGGCTTGCTTTGGTGTGGCACCCGTTTTGCGTCTGTATGCCATTATCTGACCGCGCCAGTAAAGAGATGGGGTATGTAACAATCTGTCTTTGCAGTCAGATTTGCCGAGTTGTTTGCAATAGGGCGGATTTATCCCCTTGCGCATCGGCAGGGCCTCAGGAAATCGACCGCCGGTCCCACAAAATCATTGCCCTGATGAAGCCTCGGCAGATCATGCCGGAACACCCAAGCTGGACCACTTAAATGGGGCTGATCACCCGTTCTCGTGCCAGTGCAATGGACAAGCCCCCCATCGGCGATACGCAACGTGCAATAGGGGAGCCATTTCTGTTGTTATGAAGCGATGGATCGAAACCAGCTAGCGGCCCTTACTGGGACACGTTTCTCACCGGTCGCTTAGTGGAAGATAGTCGCGCTTTTCGGGGCCGTTATAAAGCGTCAGCGGACGGATCAGGATGTTCTGGCGTTGTTGCTCAAGGCACTGAACCAGCCACCCGGGCATACGACCAATGGCGAAGATCGGGACGTACAGATCCATCGGTATGCCATGCAGTTGATAGACCACGCCCGAGTAGAAATCGACATTCACGTTCAGCCCGTGCCGCGCATAGGGCTTCATCGCGTCGACCACGGCCTGAAGGATTTCGTACCATTCAGGGGCGCCCATTTCCTCGCCCAGCTTTTTCACGCCATCGCGCATGTGGCGCGCCCGCGGGTCCTCGGTGCGATAGACGCGATGCCCGAAACCGGTTACGGCCTCGCGGTTTTTGCGTTTCGATTTGACATAAGCGGCGGCGTTTGCCGGGTCTTGGATCTCATGCACCATCTTCATGACATCCTCGGCTGCGCCGCCGTGGGCCGGACCGGCCAGAGTTGAAAGCGCCGTCACCATCGCGCCGTGCACGTTGGCTTCGGTGCCCACAGTGACGCGGGCGGCGAAGCTCGAGGCATTCGCACCATGCTCGGCATGCAGGATGAAATCGACGTCAGCCAGTCGCACGGCTTCGGGGGATGGCACTTCCCCTTTCAGCATCCACAACCAGTTGGCGGCATGCGACAGGGTCGGGTCGGCGGCGACAGGTGTGCGGCCGTTGCGCAGTGCTTCGTGCGCAGCGATGATCATCGGAACCTGTGCGATCAGACGGATACCGTTTTTCAGGAAGCCTTCTTCACCTTTTTCAGCGCTATCGGGTTCGAGTGCCGCCAACGCCGAAACAGCGGTGCGCAGGACATCCATCGGATGCCCGTCTTTGCAAGCTTGGATGATGTCGTAGACCTCTTGTGGCAGGTCCCGTGCGGCTTTTAGTTGGGCATCGAAGGCGGCAAACTGATCGGCGGTTGGCAGCTCGCCGTGGATCAACAGAAAGCAGACCTCTTCGAAGCTGGAATGTGTTGCCAAGTCGTGAATACTGTACCCGCGATACAGAAGCTCGCCTTTCGAGCCGTCAATGTGCGACACGCCAGAGCGCTCAAAATAGATCCCTTTGAGGCCTCGGTTGATTTTTACATCCTCGGTCATTTTCTATTCCTTTGACTTGCGGGCACAGGAAAACTGCACAAATTTCCGTCACTTGATGTGAAGGTGCGCTGGTTGCGATGTAGCTTGCTATCTTCGCGGCAAAAGAGCCAACCGGCATTGAAAGCACATATACGGTTCCGCGGGTTCAAAGCAACCAAGCTTGCCAATTGGGGGGGGCATCGCCGCAACTGGCGCTTGGCTGACCCCGAGTCAAAGTTGGATCACTTCTGCAATATGGCGCTTTCCCATTCCGATAGAAACGCGCGTTTCTTGAGTTGATCCAAGAACACAAGAAGCCCGGGCCCGATCCGGATACGGTTCAAGGCGGCTTCATTCTGGCTGAGGTCAAGCGCGGGGTTGGTCAGAACCTGAGCATCTTGCCCATGTGATCGTGTCATGAGGTGGTCCAAAAACAGAGCAGCAAGATCAGATGACGGGGCATTGCTGGGGATCAGAGCGGTCCGCAGCATAACCGTGGTGAAATCTGACGGCAGGATGATGGCGAACTCATCCCGGTCTGCGCGGTTGATCGCGTAGCTTCCAAGGACGTTATAGGCGATCAGCAGCTCGCCGGATTTCACCGCGTCGATCATATTGGACGAACAGCAATACAGCTGGGCATCCAGCGCGCCCATGACCTCGGTCAGGCGCCAAAAGATTTCAGAGGCACGGGTGTCTTGCGTGGCGAACAGATAGCCAAGGCCGGACTGACGCACGTCATAGGTGCCGACCCGACCGCGAAACAGATCGGGGTGTTGGCGCAACAGGTTGATCAGGTCGTTTCGGCTCTCAGGCAGGGGAAGATCGCCAAAGCCGGACTTAGACACCACGATCGCTGCTGGTTCCTGCGTGAAGGCAAACAGCATGTCATTCCACACTGCCCAACTTGGCAGGGTGCTGGTGGCCTCGGACGTGAAGCGCTGGGCCAAACCATCATTTGCCAGCTTGGTTTGCAGGTCCATCGCACTGGAAATCGCCACGTCAAAGGCTTCGCCCTCGTCGACGATGGCCCTTTGAAGCTCTGACGAACTGACCACGGTGTATTCGATGGCCGTGCCGGGTGCGGAAATCAGGAAGGACGCGATCATTGGTCGAATAAACGCGATGTCAGCGGTCGAGATGATCCGCAATTCCCGGTCGCTATCTGCCGGGCCGAACCGCGCGACTTCTTCCGCTTCGAAAGCACTGGCCCATCCAGCTGCGAAGATCAGGACGAGGGAAAGAGCAAATTGACGCATGCGCCGCCTCCTGGGTTGTTCGTGATGTGGAGGGTGCCGCCGTGGGCCTCGACCACTTCTTTTGCAATGGTAAGCCCAAGGCCAGAGCCAACGATGTCTTGTGTGTTCGCCCCGCGGGCAAAGCGTTTCGGAAGCTCGTCCAGCTCACCTGTTAGGAAGCCGGGGCCAGTGTCCCTGACGCTGATCTTTGCGCCGTTGTCGGCGATGGTCAGCGCGACGTGGATTTCCGCGCCAGACGGCGAGTATTTTACCGCGTTGTCCAACAGGTTGTGCAGCGCGTTTTGCACAAGGATGGGGTCGCCCTTGATGACTGCCGTTTCGACCTCGGTCGCTTCAAGGGTGACGTCCTTCAGTTCTGACGTGGGTCGCATGCGTTCGACGGTATCTTGTACAAGGCGATGCAGGCTGATCTCTTCGCGCGCCAAGTGATCCAGCCGGAACGTCACCATCGCATGATCCAAAAGCTGCCCTGCCGTGCGCGAGCTGTCGTCGATGGCGCGGATCATTTCCCACAGCGCTTTGCGGGTTTCGGGATCGTCGGATTTGCGTTGTGCAACCTCTGCCTTGGTTCGGACAACCGCCAGTGGCGTACGCACCCGGTGTGCGGCTTCGGCGATGAAATCCTCGGACCGCATCAGGGATTGTTGCAAGCGGCGCATGAAGGAATTCAGAGACGCGACCAGAGGCACCATCTCGGACGGCACCGGAGCGGCCACCGGGCGCAGGTCTTTCGGGCCACGACGAGAAACGGAACCGGTCAAACGATCCAGCGGGCGGATCGTGCTGCGCGAGATGAGCGCTGCCAATAACACCGAGACCAAGAAGAACCCCGCCCCGATCCCCATCGACGTCCGCGAGATCCGTGCAAGCGCCTGTTTCTGTCCCGACAATGTCTGTGCGACCGAGACCTTCAGGAAGCTGCGGCCGGTATCCGTCGACATCCGTCGTCTGACCGTGGCAACGCGGACCTCTTCACCAAGGAACATGGCTGATAGATAGGCCGGCGTTGCAGCGCCGTCTTCCTTCGCTTCCGGCAAATCGGCGTAACCGCTTAGAAATTCGTCCTCAAGCCGGATGGCATAGAACACACGTTCGTCCGAGATGCTGTCGAGCATGGAGAGGGCAGAGTAGGGAAGGTCGATGCTGATCTCGCCTCCGCTTAGGCGGGCGCTGTCCAGAATGGACAGGGCGGATGCGGTCA
>CALJDH010000043.1 GCA_938023895.1 uncultured Aliiroseovarius sp. | reverse complement strand
TGCGCCATCGCGCGTGCACCCGAGCCCATTACCGAGATGCGTGGCCGCACCCGTGGCAAGCTGTCCATTGTCTCGATCGGGCCGGGCCAGCACACATGGCGCACGCCGGAAGCCAGCCATCTGCTGCAAGAGGCCGAGGAGCTGGTGGGCTATGGCCTGTATATCGACCTGATCGGCCCGCTGGCCGCTGGTAAAACCCGCTCGGACTTCCCGCTGGGCGGCGAGGAAGATCGCTGCCGTTACGCGCTGGAACAGGCGGGCAAGGGCAAGAACGTCGCGCTGGTTTGCTCGGGCGACGCGGGCATCTATGCGATGGGCGCGTTGGTGTACGAACTCCTCGACCGTACCGCCGAGGAAAAAGGCGTCAGCGATGCAGCGCGTCGGGTCGAGGTTGTGTCCACACCCGGTGTGTCCGCGCTGCAAGGTGCAGCCGCCCGTGCAGGCGCACCGTTGGGCCACGATTTCTGCGCCATTTCACTGTCGGATCTGCTGACCCACCGCGAGGATATCGTGAAGCGCCTTCACGCTGCCGCTGAGGGTGACTTCGTGATCGCCTTCTACAACCCCGTGTCAATGAAGCGCCGCACTCTGCTGGCCGAGGCACGTGACATCCTGCTGAAGCATCGCCCGGCAGATACGCCGGTGATGCTGGCCTCGAACCTTGGTCGCCCGACCGAGAACATCCGCTATCGCCGTCTGGACGAATTGCAGGTGGACGAGGTCGACATGCTGACCGTGGTGCTGGTGGGCTCGTCGAACTCGCGTCTGGCGCAACTGGGCGAAGGCCCCCGTATGTTTACCCCGCGCGGCTATGCCCGCCGCATTGATGGAGATCTGTCATGACCGTCTATTTCATTGGTGCCGGCCCCGGCGATCCCGAACTTCTGACCCTGAAAGCGCAGCGCGTCATTGGCGAGTGTCCGGTGTGCCTTTATGCGGGGTCTCTGGTCCCGCCGCAGGTTGTCGCCTGCGCCCCTGACGATGCGAAAGTCATGGACACCGCCGCGATGACGCTGGACGACACCCACGCCGAAATCAAAGCCGCCCATGCGCGTGGGCAGGACGTGGCCCGTGTGCATTCCGGAGACCCGTCTCTTTACGGTGCGATTGCTGAACAAATCCGCCGCCTGAATGCGGATGGGATCGACTATCAAGTCATTCCGGGTGTGCCCGCCTACGCTGCTGCTGCGGCCGCCTTGGGGCAGGAACTGACCATCCCGGAAATCGCCCAGTCCATCGTTCTGACCCGGATGTCGATGCAGTCGACCTCGATGCCCGAGGGTGAAAGCCTTGAGAATTTCGCCAAGACCGGCGCGACGCTGGCCATCCACCTGGCTGTGCGCAACATGCGCGAGATCGAGCGCGTGCTGACCCCGTATTATGGCGAGGATTGCCCGGTGGTCGTCGCCTATCGCGTCGGCTGGCCGGACGAGATGTTCATTCGTGGCACGATCAAGGATATTCGCAAGAAAGTCCGTGCCGAAAAGATCACTCGCACCGCGCTGATCCTAGTCGGCCCGGCGTTGGATCGTGGCCGTGACTTCAAGGATTCCGCGCTTTACGATCCCGAGAAGCCCCACGTGCTGCGCCCGGTGGTGGGTGTCGATCTGGTCGAGGATCACAATACCTGATCTAAAAGCACTGATCTAAATACGGTGGCGGGACGTATACTCTATGTCCTACACATGAGGCATTCATGAGCACGTCCCGCCCCGCCATCCTTCTGTATCGCAATGATCTGCGTCTGTCTGATCATGCAGCCCTGACCGCCGCCTGTGCTGGTGGTCGCCCCGTTATCTGCCTTTTCGTGAACGATCCTCACCCCGCTGATCCGATTGGTGGGGCGCAGCAGTGGTGGTTGCATCGCTCTTTAACCGCCTTGGTGTCGCAGATCGATCAGCTGGGCGGGCAGTTGGTATTGCGATCAGGTCCGACTCAGATGGTACTGTCGCAGGTGATCGCGGAAACCGGCGCGGACGAGGTGCACTGGTCGCGTCGTTATACGCCCAATGCGGTTGCCGCGGACACCGTCCTGAAGACGCAGCTGAAGGCGCAGGGCATTCGGGCCGAAAGCCACGCGGGGCGGTATTTATTCGAGCCGTGGCAGGTGGCAACCAAATCCGGCACGCCGTTCCGTGTCTTCACCCCGTTTTGGCGCGCCTGTCTGGCGCAGTTGGATCAGGTCTCGCCTGCCTTGCCGATCCCCTCTGACCTGACATTCCATCGCCAATTGTCGAGCGAAGACCTGCCCGATTGGGGATTGCTGCCAACGCGCCCCAACTGGGCCGCGGGCTTTGGACCCCATTGGACACCGGGCGAGGCTGGCGCGGTTGCGCGTTTGGATCATTTCCTGACCACGCGGGCGCGAGGTTACGCCGAGGGCCGGGACTTTCCGGCCGAGGCGCGGATCTCGAACCTCTCGCCGCATTTGCAGATGGGAGAGATCACACCGCGCCAGATCTTGGCCAGTCTGCGCCGTGCCGAACTGACCAGAGATATTGGCGAACGGGACGCGACCAAATTCCTCGCCGAACTCGGCTGGCGCGAATTCGCGGCCTATTTGCTCTATCACACGCCCAGCTTGCCGCATGTAGAGTTCCAGCCAAAATTCGTCCCCTTCCCGTGGCGCGACGCGCCCAATGATCTGACCGCGTGGCAGCGGGGGCAGACCGGGTACCCGATCGTGGATGCCGGTATGCGCGAGCTTTGGCAGACCGGCACGATGCATAACCGCGTGCGGATGATCGTGGCCTCGTTCCTGACCAAGCATCTGCGCATTGATTGGCGCGCGGGGCTGGCGTGGTTCCATGACACGTTGTTGGACGCGGATGTGGCGTCGAACGCGGCCAGTTGGCAGTGGGTGGCAGGCTGCGGGGCGGATGCTGCACCCTATTTCCGCATTTTCAATCCCATCACACAGGCCTCGAAATTTGACCCGACCGGCGCGTATATCCGCCAGTGGGTGCCCGAGCTGTCGGCTCTGCCGGACCGTTATCTGGGCGCCCCGTGGCAAGCGCCCGAGGCCGTGCTGCATGGGGCGGGTGTGCGCTTGGGGGCGACCTATCCCCACCCGATCGTGGACCATGCCAGCGCGCGAACTGCTGCGCTTGATGCCTTCGGTGAGCTTTAGCTGAGGGCAGCAATCTAACTCATGGTTAACACTCCGTTTACTTGACCGAGACATATCTTGTGCCATGATAGTCATCTGCGTTGGGAGGGGACGAACCGTGGAATATCTTCCGAAAGAGGTGCGCGAGGGGCTGGAAGCGGCGCGCAAGAAAGACCTCAAGAAAAAAAGCCGTTTGCGCATTCGTGTGAATGAAGAGGTGTTCCCGGTGCTGAAGTTCTGGGAGACAGGATTCGCGCTGGATGCTGAACGTGCGCCGCATCTGCGCGGGTTGGTGGACCTCTATGACGGGTCGAGGCATCTGTATCAGTGCCTGATCATTGCCTCGGAAGAGGAAGACGGTGAGATGAAGTATGAATTCAAGCGCAAGGCCGAAGCGCATGACGCCGTGCCGCGGGACTATGCCCGCGAAGACAATGCGCCGGTTGCCCTAATCGAAGGCAAGTAACTCTGAGTTTCTAACAAAAGGCCCGTGCTGGAGTGATCCGCGCGGGCCTTTTGTGTGTCACTGTAAGTCTGCAAAGGCGCGCTGCATGCGGGTGATGGCGTCTTCGACCCGCGCGCCTTGCGTGGCCAGATTGAAGCGTTGGAAGCCTTCGCCTCCGGCGCCGAATGACGGGCCGGGGCTGACGGCGATTTTGGCTTCGTCGCGAATGCGGGCAATCACCTCGTCATGGGTCATGCCAGTACCCGAGAAGTCGACCCAGGCCAGATAGGTCGCTTCAAGCGGCATGGATTTCACGCCGGGGATGGCATTGATCGCGGCGTCGAACATTTTGCGGTTGCGGTCCAGATGCGCGATCTGGGCGTCTGCCCATTCTGCGCCCTCGGGCGAGTAAGCTGCGGTGATCATCGACACAGCCAACATGCCGGGGGCATAGTCCATCTGATAGAGCTTGCCGCGCATCGCGTTGCGCAGTTCATCATCGGGGATGATCATGTTGCCGGTGCGCTGGCCTGCGATGTTGAAGGTTTTTGAGGCCGCGGTCAGCGTAATCAGACGCGGAAGCGATTCCGGGGCAGCAACGGCGGTCGGGACAAACTTATGGCCCGGATAGACCAGATCCTGATGGATCTCGTCCGAGACAAGCATCAGGTCATTCTTTTCTGCAAAAGCCGCGACGGCTTTCAACTCGGCTTCGGTCCAGACCCGGCCCGATGGGTTCTGCGGCGAGCACCACAGGATCATCTTCTCGTTGCCGGTCAGACGCGACTGTGCGTCCTCCAGATCCAGTTCGTACCGGTCGCCGACAAGTTTCAGCGGACATTCGACCACCTTGCGTCCGTTCTTGCCGATCTTCATAGCGAACTCGTGATAAACGGGGGTGAAGATCACAATGCCGTCGCCGGGCTCGGTCCACGTCTGAAGGCACAGAGCAATCGCGTTGCCCAGACCTTGGCTGGACAGAACCCAATCCGGGTTCACGTCCCAATTGTGTCGTGTGCGCATCCACCACGCGACGGCTTCTTTGTAGGCATCATATTCCCAAGAATAACCGAACACGCCATGCTCGACAGCTTTGCGGGCCGCTTCGATCACGCAGGGCGCGGTTTCATAGTCGCTGTCCGCTGTCCACATCGCCAGCCCGTCTTCCTGTGATACGCCGAACAGCTGCTCCATCTTGTCCCATTTCGAGGAGTGCGTGCCCCGGCGCTCGGTCATCTTGTCGAAATTCATGGTGTCTCCTTCGGGATGGCATTTTGGGCACGTTAGCGGCTTTGGCGGCGGGTGCAAGCCAGCCATTGCACGAAAGGGGCGCATGTCCTACATGCAGCATATGACCATCAAACCGATCCTTATTCACCCCGACCCGCGCCTGAAAAAGGTGGCCGACGCTGTGCCGGACCTGTCCGATGACTTGCGGACATTGGCCGACGATATGCTGGAAACCATGTATGACGCGCCGGGCATCGGTCTGGCGGCGCCCCAGATTGGCATTCTGAAACGTCTGATCGTGCTGGATTGCGTGCGGGACGAAGACGAACCGCGGCAGCCCTTGATCATGTTCAACCCCGAGGTCATCCAGTCCTCGGACGAGTTGAACGTCTATGAAGAAGGCTGCTTGTCGATCCCGGATCAATTCGCCGAAGTCACCCGCCCGAAAGAGGTTCGAGTGCAGTGGCTGGACCGCGACGGTAACCTGCAGGAACGCGATTTCGACGGGCTTTGGGCGACCTGTGTCCAGCACGAGATCGACCACCTGAACGGCAAGTTGTTCATTGATTATCTGAAGCCGCTGAAGCGCCAGATGATCACCCGCAAGATGCAGAAACTGAAGCGCGAGCTAGCCCGGTCGTGACCCACCGCCCCTATGTGAAATACCCGCATAAAAGCCTGCGCACGGCGGCTGAACCGGTCGAGGCCGTGACGGATGACATTCGCGCCATCTGGGACGAGATGATCTTTGCGATGGATTCGATGCCCGGTGTTGGACTGGCGGCTCCTCAGTTGGGGATCATGCTGCGCTTGGCGGTTGTGGATGCGTCGGACGAACGCGGGCAGGCGGTGCGCATGGCGAACCCCGAAATCCTGCACGCCTCGACCCAATCGCGTGAGCACGAAGAAGCCAGCCCGAACCTGCCCGGCGTCTCTGCCGTGATCAGCCGCCCGCGCGCCGTGACCGTGCGGTTCCTGAACGAGGCGGGCGAGGTCGAGGA
>CALJDH010000042.1 GCA_938023895.1 uncultured Aliiroseovarius sp. | reverse complement strand
AATGGCATAGGATAGCTGCAGGGTGCAGCGTTCAGCCATACCGGCTGCCACAATGTTCTTCGCCAGATAGCGTGCGGCATAGGCGGCCGAGCGGTCCACTTTCGTCGGATCTTTGCCCGAGAATGCGCCGCCGCCATGCGGAGCTGCGCCGCCATAGGTGTCCACGATGATCTTGCGCCCAGTCAGGCCCGCGTCACCATCTGGTCCGCCGATCACGAACTTGCCAGTCGGGTTCACGTGCCATTCGGTGCCGCCGTTGATCCATTCAGTGGGTACGACCTCGCGAATGTAGGGCTCGACCACGGCGCGCACGTCGTCGCTGGTCATGGTTTCGTCAAGGTGCTGGGTGGACAGCACGATCGAGGTGACCTCGACCGGTTTGCCATCCTCATAGCGCAGCGAAAGCTGAGACTTTGCATCCGGGCCAAGCGTCGGCTCGGTTCCGTTTTTGCGCACCTCGGCCAGACGCTTCAGAATGGCGTGCGAATATTGGATCGGGGCGGGCATCAGTTCGGGTGTTTCATTGACGGCATAGCCGAACATGATCCCTTGGTCGCCTGCGCCATCGCGGTCCACGCCTTGGGCGATGTTACCCGACTGATCGTGTAAGAAGTTCATCACCCGGCAAGTGTTCCAATGGAACTGCTCTTGCTCGTAGCCGATATCTTTGATGCAATCGCGGGCGATCTGATCGATCGAGCCCATCATGAACTTCAGTCGTTCTTCGTCGGACAATCCGACCTCGCCGCCGATGACGACCATGCCGCTGGTGGCGAAGGTCTCGCATGCCACGCGCGCGTTCGGTTCTTCGGTCAGAAAGGCATCAAGTACCGCATCGGAAATACGATCACACACCTTGTCGGGATGCCCTTCGGACACACTCTCCGAAGTGAATGTATAGTTCTGTCGTGACATGAAACATGCTCCATTTAGCTCAACCCGCCACGCCAGGAAGCCGTTGTGACGGTGGTCCGGATTGGTATCTGGCCTTTATCTGCAAAGGTCAATGTTAAAAGCGACGGCGCGTCCATGCGCCCCAGCCTGCGACGCCGATCAGCAACAAGAAAAGCGGCCAATCGCCCGCGCGCGCATAAAGGGTTACGGCGGCGGCACCAGGTTGGATCACATCCAGATAGCCTGCCTGCCCCAACGCCAGCGACGCGCGCACCTGACCGCGCACGTCAATCGCCGCGCTGATCCCAGTATTGGCCACGCGGATCACCGGCAGGCCGAACTCGATTGCGCGAAAGCGGGCTTGGATCAGGTGCTGCTGCGGCCCCGAGAAATCCCCGAACCAGGCATCATTCGTTGCTTGCAAAATCCAGTCGGGGCGTTCGGGCGCATTGCGGATATCGCGGGGAAAAACAGCCTCGTAGCAGATCAGGGGCAGTACCTTGCCCAAGGCGCCCATATCCAGCACCACAGGCCCCGGCCCCGCTGAATAGCCCTGCCCGTATTGCGCCGCGAAGGCGCGGATGCCAATGCGGGCCATCGCGTCGCCAAGCGGGACATATTCGCCAAACGGCACAAGGTGATGTTTGTCATAGACCGGTCGCGCGATGCCGTCCGTATTGACCTGCACAAGGCTGTTGAAATAGCGCAGCTCCTCGGCCCGCTGAATGCCCATCAGGACGGGCGGGCCGTCGGCAGCCTCGGCCACCAGAGGGAACAGGCGGGTCGCGTGGCGCATCAGATACGGCACCGAGGTTTCGGGCCAGATGATCAGATTCGGGCGCGCGCCCTCGGGCGGGGTGGCGGTCAGCTCCAACTGGCGGTGGACAAAGCTTTCGGCAAAGTCGGGATCCCATTTCTGGTGCTGGGGCGCGTTGGGTTGGATCAAGCGGAGCGTGTGGGGGGTATCTTCCGGCAGAGGCGTTGGCGCCAAGACTGAGCCCAGGCCCAATGCCAAAGACAAGGCGATCGCCCCCGCTGCGTCTCTACGACCTCGACCGACCAAGGCCACCGCCAACAGCGCCACCCACAGCGCGGTCAGAAAGCTCAGCCCTGACACGCCCACCAGATTTGCGATCTGTGCCAGAGGCGTGTCGATCCAGACCAGCCCCGGCCCGCCCCACGGAAAGCCGGTGAACAGAGAACCGCGCAACAGCTCGGCTGCGGCCAGTCCGGCAGGCCAGAACAGCCACCCGAAGCGGCCATCCCCCGCGAGCCAGCGCGCCACGCCCCAGCCCAGCGCCCAGAGCAACGCCAGCCCTCCTGCCATGCCCAGAAGCGCGAAGGGGGCCATCCAGCCGTGACGCTCGGGTTCGACGAAGAACGGATTGACCAGCCAGCTCATCGTGACGGTGAAATAGCCAAGACCGAACAGCCAGCCCTGCAGCGCAGCCGCGCGCGGCGACGGGCTGTGTCGCCAGAACAGGAACGCGGCCAGCAGCCCTGCCAGCGTCGCCGCCCAGATTATAAACGGCGCCTGCCCCAGCGCGGCAATGGCACCCGCCGCAAGCAACACAATGACCCGCACCCGAGGGCGCGCGGCCAGTCGCGCCACATGGGCGTCAATGTCAGGCATTCGTTGCTGACGCGTCATCCGCGCTGGTCTCAGCCACTTGATGCGGCGCGGGCATCGGGCCCGGCACGCGCAGGCGCAAACGCTTGATACGGCGAGGGTCTGCGTCGACGACCTCGATCTCGGCCCCGCCGGGATGGGCGATCACTTCACCACGTGCAGGCACCTGCCCGCACAGAACGAATACCAGTCCGCCCAGTGTTTCGATTTCGTCATCATCGGCTTCTTCGTGCTGAAGACGCACGCCGGTTTCTGCCTCGAACTCATCCAAAGGCGTCTTGGCTTCGACCAGATAGCAGCCGGGCTTTTCTTCGATCCACAGCTTGCCTTCTTCAAGATCGTGTTCGTCCTCGATCTCGCCGATGACCTGTTCGATCAGGTCTTCGATGGTCACAAGGCCGTCCACGCCGCCATATTCATCAATGACCAGCGCCATATGAATGCGTTCGGTCTGCATTTTCTGCAAGAGCACCCCGATGGGCATCGATGGCGGAACGAACAGAAGCGGGCGGATTAGCTTGCGCAAGACAAAGCGGACCGACTGCTTGCTGGGGTTACCGTTAAATCCGTGGTTCAGAGCAAGGTCTTTCAGGTGAACCATCCCAATCGGGCTGTCCAACGTCCCGTCAAACACCGGAAGACGCGACAAGCCGCTTTCGCGGAACACGTCGACCAGCTCGTCCTCCAGGATATCGACGGGGGCCGATACGATCTCGGATTTCGGGATCATCACGTCCTCGACGCGCATGCGTCGAAGGTTAACCATGCCCGGGGCTTCACTGGGAAGCCCGCCATTTCCAGCGGGCGCGGCGTCAGTGGGCGCGACATGATCCTGCTTGCGGGGACTGCGCGCGCCGAAGATGCGGCTGAAGAATCCCGGCCTGTGATGTGTTGTTTCATCCTGCAGCGCGCTCTGCGCTGCCTTAGAAGATCCGTCTGCGGTGTCGCCCATTAGTCCTTTTCCAGTATCGCGCGAAATGCGCCTTATCCTTCATATGGGTTGGAAATGTTCATCTTGCCAAGGATTTCAACCTCCAAACCCTCCATAAGTGCCGCATCTTTGTCGTCTATGTGATCATAACCCAACAGATGCAGCACCCCATGCACCAAAAGATGGCTTACATGAGTAGAGAATTCCTTACCCTGCTCATCCGCCTCGCGGGCGCAGGTGTCATAGGCAATGGCAATATCGCCCAGTTCGGGGTCTTCTGGCGGGAAGGGGGCTTCGCCAGCCTCATCGGCTGCGCGTTCCTCGGACGGCCATGACAGCACGTTGGTCGGTGTGGGCTTGTCGCGGAAGTCGCGGTTCAGGTCGGCAATGCGGGCGTCGTCACAGGCAAGAAGGCTGATTTCGAACCCGTCGCCGAACGGGGGTACCAGCTGAAGATGGGCGATCACAGCCTGCGCTGCGGCCTCTGCCAGCCCTGACAGGCCCGCGGCCTCCCAGCGGGAATCTTCGAAAACAACATCAACTAGCATTTATTTGTCGCGCGCCTGTTTAACCGCGCGTGCCATGGCCCTTTGCGAGGCCTCGTCATAGGCTTCGATGATCTTGGCCACCAGCGGGTGGCGCACCACGTCTTTCGAGGTGAAATAGTTGAAGCTGATCTGGTCGATGCCTTTCAACAGCCCCTCGGCATCGCGCAAACCACTGTCCACGCCGCGCGGCAGGTCGACCTGAGACCGGTCACCGGTGATCACCATACGCGAGCCTTCGCCCAGACGGGTCAGGAACATCTTCATCTGCATGGTCGTGGCGTTCTGCGCTTCGTCCAGCACGACAAACGCATTCGCTAAGGTGCGGCCACGCATGAAAGCAAGCGGCGCGATCTCGATCTTTTTTTCTTCGATCAGCTTGGTGACCTGCTTCGAGGGCAGAAAGTCGTTCAGCGCGTCATAAAGCGGCTGCATATACGGATCGACCTTGTCCTTCATGTCACCGGGAAGATAGCCCAGTTTTTCACCCGCTTCGACGGCAGGACGCGACAGGATCATGCGATCCACATGCCCGCCAAGGAACATGTTCACACCCACAGCCACCGCCAAATAGGTCTTACCCGTACCTGCCGGGCCGATCCCGAAGGCCAATTCGTTGTTGAACAGGCTTTGGACATAGGCCTTTTGGGCTTCGGTGCGGGGTTCAATGGTCTTCTTGCGGGTCTTGATCTCGACCGCGCTGCCTTTGAACATCTCCATCTGGTCGCCGTCGCGCGTGCCCGTACCGTCCTGCGTTCCGCCCATGCGGATTTCCGCGTCGATGTCACCGGGTTCGACCGCCTTGCCGCTTTCTAACCGCGTATACAGCGCACTCAGCACCTCGCCTGCCTTTTCGCGTGCGTCCATCTCGCCCATAACGACAAGCTGATTGCCGCGCCGGATGATTTGCACGCCCAGATGGCTTTCGATGTGGGTCAGGTTGCGATCAAACTCGCCGCACAGATCAATAAGAAGGCGGTTGTCTGGAAATTCCAGCAGCACTTCGGGAGTCACGTGGGCCTCGGGTGCTGTGGTCAGGTCTGCTATTCCCAAATGGGGTCTCCTGTCAGGTATATACCCTGATCGTGCCAAGAGCGGACGAGACAAGCAAGCCCCATACGCAAAATGTCATGCGATTGTCATGTCGTTGCCAGCGCGGACAGCAATCTGCTTA
>CALJDH010000041.1 GCA_938023895.1 uncultured Aliiroseovarius sp. | reverse complement strand
GAGTGCAGGAAGACGCCGATGCGATTTGGAAGCAAAACCCGACCTTGAGCAAACGGGCTATGGCGGACTATTTGGCGCGCATGGGGAAGGGGCAGGGGTTTTCTGCGGGGACCATTCGTCAGCGGATCAAGCAGCCGAATAACACGTAAATCACTCTAACTTGTGCGTCTTATCGGGCGGAGTGTCAGGTGAACCGTCTGTGTGGCCTTTTACCCTTCCAAACAAGGGTAAGTGGCGGAGAGACAGGGATTCGAACCCTGGGTGGGCTTGCACCCACAACGGTTTTCGAGACCGCCCCGTTCGACCACTCCGGCACCTCTCCGCGGGGGTCTGTGGAGGGGGAGATAATTGGACCGCGCGGCATGTGCAACCACTTTTTTCACCTATTTTCAAAATGCTGGGGAAAACGTGAACGGCAACAACTTGGCAAGGGGAGTGCCCGGCGCTAGTCTTGGGGCGAACGCAGAGTTGGATAGCACATATAACCTCATGATAGTAAATAGAATTATAAGTTTTGCAGCGGCCATTATTGTGACCGCTTCGGGCGCTTTTGCCAGTGACGAAGGTCAAATCCGGTCCTTTCTGAAGATCACAGGGTTCGATGTCGCGATTGAATCGATCCAGCTGGGCGCGATGGCGGGGCCGGGAATGACTGGAGAAGACCCAGAAGTCTTTGGCCGCCAATGGCAGGAATTGGCCCGCGATGTGTTTGAACCCGACGCCATGGTCGAAGACGCCATCGAAATGCTGGCCGCGGTATTGCCACAGGACGTGCTGGATCACGGCATGGCGTTTTACGAAAGTCCGCTGGGGCAACGGCTGGTCGAGGTCGAGAATGAAAGCCACATGACGGATGACGACGTGAAGTACACCGAAGGTGCCGAAATTGTCGCTGAGCTGGTGGCAAGCGGAGACCTGCGCGTTCAACTTTACAAAGCGATGGGGGATGCAATCGGTTCGACTGATACCGCGATCCGGTCGTTGATTGAAATTCAGGTGCGTTATCTGATGGCCGCTATGGCAGCCGGGGCCAGTGATCTTCAGCTGGACGAGGACGATCTGCGCGGCATTTTGCTGAGCCAGTCAGAGATCATGCGCGAAGGGATCGAAGAGAATTCTCTGGTCGCCAATGCCTATGCCTATCGGACCGTGGACGAGGCGGATCTAATTGACTATCTAGCCGCGCTGCAAGATCCGCGCATGGGGCAGGTCTATGAAATCCTGAATGCCGTTCAGTTCGAGATTATGGCAAATCGCTACGAAACCATGGCCAGCCGCCTTGATGAACTGGCGCCCGAGACCGAGTTGTGAGCCCGTTCCTCACAATCCTGCGTCGCATCGGTGTGGCGCTTTCCATGTTGGTGTCCATTAGCGTGGGTGCTGCGACGGCCTCGGATCAATCGCAACGGTCTGACACCCAGAGATTTGAGGAGTTGTGGACCCTTCTGGGCATGACGGAAATGGTCTCGATCCTGCATGACGAAGGTCTTTCCATGGCGTTGGCCTCGGATATGGACCTTCTGGGCCACGAGGGAGGCCCGCGATGGGAAGGCGCACTACAGGCTATTTATGACGAAGCGACCCTGCATGGAGAGCTCCACACGCAGTTTGAACAGCATCTAGCTCCAGATCAGGTTGCAGCCCTGTGTAAGTTTTATGAGAACACAGATATGCAAGAGATCATCCAGCACGAGATCGCCGCCCGTCGCGCCTTTCTTGATCTGGAGTTCGAACAACTTGCCCGCGATCGTTGGCTGCAAGGGGACATGTCGGATAATCTGGATGACACAATCAGACACTATGTTGATCTGAATGACCTGATCGAGTTGAACGTCATGGGGGCACTCAATTCAAATTTTGTCTTTCTGAATACTCTGAACCAAACCCTACCTGATGCGACGGGTCAGATGAGCGAGCAGGACATCCTGTCCCATGTATGGTCACAGGAGGTCGATATCCGAACAGACACAACGGAATGGATTTTTGCCTACCTGCACACAGCTTACGCACCAATTGATCACACGGCACTGGAACGCTATGTCGCGTTTTCTGCAACACCCACTGGGCAAGCGTTAAACCAGGCGCTGTTTACCGCTTTTGACGCCGTCTATCTGCGTCTGTCCGGCGATCTGGGTCGGATCGTTGGCACCCTGTCCCGCGAGGAAGAATTGTAGGCCTTAAACGTACCCGTCGTCGATCTTCGCCAGCCCATTCAGAAGCTCTGTCAGGTGTTCGGCATAGGGTTCCCACTTACCAACCGAGCTTTTGTAAAGCGGCTGACGGACCTGTGCGACCGACAGTGTCTTTACGTCTCGTTTGGTTTTGTGGAAGTCCAGACAGGCGTCTTCCCATTCCAGATCACAGAACTCCAGAAGCTTGCGGATCTCGGTTTCCGGATCCTCGACCAGATCCTCATAAGAAATCTCGTAGATCCGATCTGGAGCAAGTTCACGCCAAAGGTCCAGATATTCGGTATACAGGCGATAGGTTTGAACCAGCGCGGCTTGCGAATAGCTGTAGAGATGCAGGCCCGCCACAAAACGGTTCTTGAAGATCGACCACAAATTGTCGCGCGGATCGCGGCGCAGGGCTACGATCTTGGCGTTGGGCATGGCAAGCCATACCAAAGGCGCGATTTGATAGGTCGAGATCGTCTTGTCGGTGATCCGTTCACCATCAGGCAAACGGGTATTGACCGCATCCTGATAGGCGCGACCTAGTTCTTCCAGCTGCGCATCTGTCATATCAACGATATGACCACCAGTTTTAGCGACTTTGGCAACCTGTTCGAAGCCCAGCGGGTGGAAGATGCCCAGCTCATCCCCGCCGGTGACCGTTGAATGGCTGGCCAATATCTGCTCGACCAATGTCGTGCCGGAACGCGGCAGGCCGGTAATGAAAACCGTGCTGTTCTGATCATAGCCGCAGCTTCCAATGCGCGCCGGATCGAACCCTTTCAGGAACGCCTTGAAGCGGTCGAAATCGCCCTGTTCTTTGCGCATGTCATGGGGGTGTAGCTTAGCCATGACCTCGTTCGCACGCGACAGATAGGTCCAGGCGGCCTCGGCATCCTTGTGATCTTCCATCACCTTCACCAGGCCATACCCTAGGTCAATCCGGGCTTCGTCGGGCAGGTCGGGACGGTCCCATAGGGCTTTCATCTCGTCGACGAGCGGATCATCTAGATCCAGTTTTCGGCCCTGCGCCACCATGCGGTAAACCCCGCCAGAGCGGACACCACGGGCGATTGCGTCTCGCAGCACTTTTTCAGCAGCGTCGAAGTCCCCGCTACGTTGAAGCAGGTTGGCGGCCATGGTCACGACACGCAGGTGGTTCGGATCGGTTTCTAGTGCTTTTTCAATAGCGTCGCGCGAGGCATCCAGATTGCCCTGAAGTTTTTCCGCCATCGCCCGCAGCGCCAGCATTTCACCTGTGGGAGCGGATTTGGCAGCCAGCGCGTCCAGATCTTCGAGGGTTCCGGTAGCATCTTCCAGCGACAACCGAGCCTTCGCGCGGGTGAACAACCCGGCTGTGTTGCCAGGCGCTTGTTTCAAAAGCGCATCCAAACATTCAATCGCCTCGCGCGGCGCATTGATGTCAGTGTAGAGCAGGCCAAGGTTGCCAAGGACAATCGGGTTGTCAGGAATGATGCGGCGCGCGTGCTCCAAGGTTTCTCGGGCTTCGGTGTGACGTGCTTGTTGCAGAAGAAACTGCCCGTACTGGGCCAGCGCCTCTCCATAGTCGGGGTCAGCCGCGAGCGCGGTCTTGAATGCCTGATCGGCCTTGTCTGCCTTCCCCAAGGCCGCTAGCGCAACGCCATGGACCATCGACACGGCCTCGTTCCCACCACGCGCCAGAAGCGCGCGGGCCCGCGCTTCGGCCTCTTTCACACGGCCTGTGTTCAGAAGGGTAGTCAGCGCATCGATTTCAGCTTTCGAAGCAGTCTTGCTAATGCGTTTGGTGCTGGACCCCGATCCCTTGAGAACGGCGGCCAGTCTCTTTAGTTCGGCGGCGGGCAGTTTTGCCGATTTTAACTGTTTGGCAACCATCGCGCGGGACGCGGCATCCATCCGAAGTGCAAGATTGGCATAGGCCCGCCAGACGGTGACTTCCCCAGGGGCCATGCGTGCGGCTGTGCCGTAGGCACTTAGCGCAGCGTCGGATTGTCCCAGCTGTTGATGAATCTGCGCAATCTGAAAAGGGATTTCAGCACGATTGGGGGCCATGGTCTGAAGCTGTTTCAGGACCTTCAATGCTTCATCTGACTTGCCCATCCGTGCAAGATTGCCTGCTTTTTGAAACAGGGCAGGGATCTGATTTGAGTTCAAAGGCAGCATGTCGGACCTATTCAGGCTGGAAAGGCATTCATCACTTGGCTATTATGACAAGCACAGACCTGCAAGGGCCAGCCGGTAGCCTTGAAAAATAAGCACGATACGCTTGTGCAAAAGTCTTGACTTTCAATCCGATCCACCCGATAAGCCGCCATTCCTGCCGGGATTTTCCTGTGCGGGGACTGAAAACTATGTCCAAAACGCAAGTGGCGGACGCGCAGTTCGAGGCAATAGAAGGGATGGGCCCTTCGACAAACACCGGTTCAAGCCGGGGCCATAGGACGCGGATTATGAAGGAAGATCAAATGTTTGCGGTTCTGAAAACCGGCGGCAAGCAGTATAAGGTCCAAGCTGGCGACGTTCTGCGCGTTGAAAAGCTGGCGGCCGATGCTGGCGAGACAGTCCAGTTCAACGAGATTCTGATGGTCGGCTCGACTGTTGGTGCCCCCACCGTAGAAGGTGCTGGTGTACAGGCAGAAGTCATCGACCAGATCAAAGGCGAAAAAGTCATTCACTTCGTGAAGCGTCGCCGTAAGCACAGCTCGAAGCGCACCAAGGGTCACCGTCAGCAACTGACGCTGCTCCGCGTAACCGACATCCTGGAAAAGGGTGCCGATAAGTCGGGCGTGAAAGCTGCCATCGGTGCAGGTTCGGTTTCGGGTGCTGCTGTTGCAGCTGCTGCGAAGCCTGCCAAAAAAGCCCCGGCTAAGAAAGCAGCCCCGAAGAAAGCCGCCAAGGCAGAAGCACCTGCCGGTGCTGACGATCTGAAAAAGCTGTCGGGCGTAGGCCCCGCGCTTGAAAAGAAACTGCTGGAAGCTGGCATCACCACCTTTGCTCAGATCGCCGCTTGGGGCGAAGCTGATATTGCCGAGTTCGACGAGAAACTGTCGTTCAAAGGCCGTATCGAGCGCGAAGGCTGGGTAGAGCAGGCCAAAGAACTGGCCAACGGCTAACAAGAGCTAAGGAGAGATAGCATGGCACATAAAAAAGCAGGCGGTTCATCCCGTAACGGCCGCGACTCAGCCGGTCGTCGCCTTGGTGTAAAGAAATACGGTGGTCAGGTTGTGATCCCGGGCAACATCATCGTGCGTCAGCGCGGTACCAAGATGTGGCCGGGTGAAAACGTGGGCATGGGCAAAGATCACACCATCTTTGCAACCAGCGAAGGCACCGTCAAATTCCACAAAGGCCTGAAGGGCCGCACCTTTATTTCGGTTCTCCCGGTGGCGGAGGCCGCAGAGTAAGCCGAAACCTAACGAGGTTGTGAAATTTCAGGGGCCGGCTGTGAAAGCCGGCCCCTTTTCTTTTTGTTTGTAATACTTACTTGCCTGTTCATCCAACGTTCATACGAACGCCCTAAAAGCGCCGGAAACGCGGAATACGTTGTGGCCTTTACGGGAAGAACGGACGGTGCATTCAGCGCTTTTCAGAGGAGGGAAAGCCATGAAGCATGTAGATATCAGGACCCAGCCGATCATTCAGGCGGCGCGTTTTGTGCTGCGCCCTGTGCGGCCCTCGGATCTTGGGGCATTGGTCCTATCCGCGTCAGATAAACGCGTAGCAGAAGCCTCGCGTTCGATCCCGCATCCCTTGCCGCAAGGCGTGACCGAGGCGTTTATTGAGCGCGCCATGGCCGAGGACCGTAACGAAGATGTCTGGGTTATGGACAGCCTGAACGAGGATCAGGATGATGTACTGGGTGTGATCACCCTAAACGCGCTGGATCGCGGTCAAAGCCAGCTGGGTTATTGGGTTGCGCCGGGGTTCTGGAACGCTGGCATCGCGTCCGAGGCCGTCTGTGCATTGATCGAGGCGAACCCGCAGGCCAACAGTACCATCTTTGCGGAAGTCTTCCAAGACAACCCGGCTTCGGCCCGAGTGCTGACCCATGCAGGGTTCGAATATATTGGCGATGCGGAAAGCCATTCGGTGGCACGCGGGGCCAATGTACCAACCTGGACCTACATCAGGAAGATGGCGTAACGCATTGCCATGGAAAAGAATATCCAGATCAGGACGGAACGGTTTGCGCTCCGCCCCCTGACGCCGGATGACGGCGATCAGGTTATCGCGCTGCTTGACGATATTGAGGTGGCGCGCTGGCTGACGGTTGTGCCGCATCCCTATACGCGGGCAGATTTCGATGGGTTTCTGGACTATCTCGCCAACACCAATCCGTTGGGCGGCTTGGCCATCGATGAGGATGGCGAGGTTCTGGGCGTGGTCGGCCTTGACCCGACATTGGGGTATTGGCTTGGGCGCAAGCATCACGGTCGGGGCGTCATGCGGGAAGCCGCTAGTGCGCTGATTTCGCATGTGTTTGCGACCACGGATGTGGACCAAATCGGCTCGGGCCACTTTCCCGAGAACCACGCCTCGCGCGCGGTTTTGACGGGGCTGGGGTTCCGGGACACGGGGAAGACTGAAGATGCGCATTGCGTCTCGCGCGATTGCGACGAGGTGCTGATCAAGCTCAGCCTGACGCGCGCAAATTGGGAGGCGTGCGCGCAATCGCGTGTTTTCCCGCATTTACGTCCAGAAAGCTGATCCAATTGACCTTGCTGCAGGCTCTGGACTTGAGCCTCGGCCAATTTCCCTCTATCGCCTGTGACATAACAGAAAGGCGCGCGTCATGAAGTTTCTCGATCTAGCAAAGGTCTATATCCGGTCCGGTTCGGGCGGGTCTGGCTGTGTGTCGTTCCGGCGCGAGAAATACATTGAATATGGCGGTCCTGACGGTGGAGACGGCGGGCGCGGCGGCGATGTTGTGGTCGAGGTGGTCGATGGCCTGAACACTCTGATCGACTTCCGCTATCAGCAACACTTTTTCGCCGGCAACGGAGTTCCCGGTATGGGCAAACAGCGCACCGGTGCGGACGGCGATGACATCGTGCTTCGTGTGCCGGTGGGTACTGAAATTCTGGATGAAGACGAAGAAACCGTCATCGCAGACATGACCGAAGTTGGTCAACGCGTGGTGATCGCCAAGGGTGGTAATGGCGGCTTCGGCAACCTGCATTTCACCAGCTCGACTAACCGCGCGCCGCGTCGTGCCAATCCGGGTCTTGCGGGCGTTGAGCGCACGATCTGGCTGCGCCTGAAGCTGATCGCGGATGTGGGCCTTTTGGGGCTGCCAAATGCGGGCAAGTCGACTTTCTTAGCTGCTACATCGAACGCACGGCCGAAAATTGCGGACTATCCGTTTACCACGCTGCACCCGAACTTGGGTGTTGTCGGCGTCGACGGGGCCGAGTTTGTGGTCGCCGACATTCCGGGCCTGATCGAAGGCGCGTCCGAGGGCAGGGGGCTGGGTGATCTGTTCCTTGGTCACGTAGAACGCTGCGCGGTGCTTCTGCATCTGGTCGACGGCACTGCCGAGGATGTGGTCGCCGACTGGCAGACCATCATCACTGAGATCGAAAACTATGGCGACATTCTGGGCGACAAACCTCGCGTGACCGTCCTGAACAAGATCGACGCACTGGATGACGAAGAACGGGCCGAGAAACTGGCCGCGTTGGAAGAAGTTGTCGGCGGTCCTGTGATGCTGATGTCGGGTGTGGCACAGCAGGGCACCACGGATGTACTTCGTGTGCTGCGCAAGGAAATCTCGGAAGATCGCATTCGGCAAACGCCGCAAGAGGAAGAAGAGACGTGGCAGCCCTAAGCACGGCAAAACGTGTCGTTGTCAAAATCGGCTCGGCACTGTTGGTGGACGCAGAAACCGGTGCGCTAAAGGCGGACTGGCTGGGGTCGCTGTGCGCAGATGTGGCGGCGTTGAAAGCGCGTGGCGCGGACGTGGTGCTGGTCTCGTCGGGCTCGATCGCATTGGGCCGGGGCGTGCTTGGTCTGCCCACAGGGGCGCTGTCGCTAGAACAATCTCAGGCCGCTGCGGCGGTCGGGCAGATCCGTTTGGCGCGTGCGTATGAAGAGGCTTTGGCTCCTCTCGGGGCAACCACAGCACAGGTGCTTGTGACGCTGGAGGACAGCGCGGACCGCCGTCGCTACCTGAATTCGCGCGCGACGCTGGAAACACTACTGTCGCTGGGTGTTGTACCGATCGTGAATGAAAATGACACCGTAGCCACAGACGAAATTCGCTTTGGTGACAATGACCGTCTCGCCGCGCAGGTCGCAGTGACCATTGGCGCGGACCATCTGGTGCTGCTCTCGGATGTCGACGGGTTCTATTCGGGCAACCCCAAGGACGATCCCACTGCCACGCGTTATGACGTCATTAACCGGATCACGCCCGAGATCGAAGCGATGGCCGGAGATGCCGGAACCGGCCTTTCCAAAGGCGGCATGAAAACCAAGGTCATGGCTGCGAAAACCGCCACAGGGGCAGGGTGCGACATGACGATCACGGAAGGGTCGCGGATGAACCCGTTGACCTCTTTGATCGATGGGGCAGCAGCGACGCTGTTCACCGCAAGCACCACGCCGAAAGCTGCGCGCAAACATTGGATCGCGTCGATGAAACCTCAGGGTGTGTTGGTGCTGGATGATGGGGCTGTAAAAGCGCTCCGCTCGGGAAAATCCCTGTTAGCGGCGGGGGTCACGGATGTCATTGGCGCCTTCATGCGGGGCGATCCCGTTGACATTCAGGGCGCGGATGGCACCCATCTGGGCGCTGGTCTGGCAGGCTATACGGCAGATGAGGCGCGTGCAATCAAGGGCCAACGGTCCGATCAAATCGAACGTATTTTGGGTCATCCAGGCCGCGCGGCCCTGATCCACCGGGATGATATGTCCCTTTAAAGGCAATAAGCTACAAGACCACCTTAACGGAGAAAGCAAGATGAGCGACGACATCAAAACCATGATGACCGACATTGGCACGCGCGCCAGCGCAGCCGCACGTGAGCTTGCTTTCGCCCCATCCGAGGTCAAGGAAAAGGCCTTGATGGCCGCTGCCGATGCCTGCTGGGATCGTCGGGATGACATCATCGCCGCCAACGAAAAAGACATGGAGTTCGGCCGTAACAAAGGTCTGTCAGACGCGATGATGGACCGCCTGATGCTGGACGAAGATCGGATCAAAGGCATGTGCGATGGGCTGCGGGCCGTGGCCGCTCAAGATGACCCGGTGGGCGAGGTAATGGAAGAATGGGACCGTCCCTCGGGCCTGAACATTCGCCGCGTGCGCACGCCGCTTGGCGTGATCGGCGTGATCTATGAAAGCCGCCCCAATGTGACGGCGGATGCGGGTGCATTGTGCCTGAAGGCCGGAAACGCGGTGATCCTGCGGGGCGGTTCGGAAAGCTTCCATTCGGCAGGGCTGATCCATGAATGCCTGCAAGACGGACTGCGCGCCGCCGGTCTGCCCGAGGATGCTATTCAATTGATCCCGACCCGTGATCGAGCGGCGGTCAGCGAGATGTTGACCATGACTGACCATGTGGACGTGATCGTTCCGCGTGGCGGTAAGGGCCTTGTCGGACTGGTCCAACGCGAGGCCCGCGTGCCGGTCTTTGCCCATCTGGAAGGCATCGTGCACATCTATATCGACAAGGATGCGGATGCCGAAAAGACCCGTAAGGTCGTGATGAACGCCAAAACCCGCCGGACCGGGATTTGCGGCTCGGCCGAGTGCCTGCTGATCCATCGGGATGCGCTGGAACTGGGTCAAGCCGTGATCGACGATCTGATGGCCGCTGGGGTAGAAGTGCGCGTGGGCGAAGGCCTTTCCGGCTCGGTTGCTGCAACCGAAGACGATTGGGGCACCGAGTATCTGGACAGCATCATCGCCGCCAAGCTGGTTGATGATGTGGACGGCGCGATTGAGCACATCAACCGTTATTCATCGTCCCACACAGATGCGATCATGACGGAGAATGACGCGACGGCGGATCACTTTTTTACCCGTCTGGACAGCGCGATCCTGATGCGCAATGCCTCGACCCAATTCGCGGATGGTGGTGAATTCGGTATGGGCGCCGAGATCGGAATTGCGACCGGCAAGATGCACGCGCGGGGGCCTGTGGGCTCTAAGCAGCTGACATCGTTCAAGTATCTTGTCGTGGGCGACGGCACCACTCGCGCTTGAGTTAAGAAGCCGCCCCAAAGGGCGGCTTTTTCGTTCAAAAGGTCAGGCTAATGCTCTGGTCTGCGATTTGGACCAAAGCTGTTCGGTCCTGTCGTTGCAGCTCTGGCCGGATCAGCGCGAAATGGACATGGGCAGGCGGCACCTCGAGATCCGGATTTGCTGCGGACAGCAGGCCCCACAGATCAGGATTGACGTTCAAACGCTCGCCTTGCGCCGACATCTGCCAGCGCCCGTCGGTTCGTGTGACAGCCAGTTCACCACCCCACGGCATTGCGCTTTCAAAACACTGCAACGCAAGAAAGGCCAGTTTCACTTCGGTCCGGGGCAGGTCGCCCGCTGGCTGCCAGTCGATCTTGATCTTACGCCCATCGACGCCCGGAGCCAGCACAGCGCGGATTTCTTTTTCAGACAGAGATTGGCCGTCAGTGGCAGCGCCGAACGCCACACGGAAAAAGCGGATCCGCAGGTTGGCATTGGTCACGCTCTCTGAAATCAACGCCATTTCCGGACTGTCGCCCATGCCAGACAGTTGCAACAGCTCTACCCCATTGCCGATTGCGCCCAAAGGGCTGATAAGGTCATGGCAGATACGGGATCCGATCAACGCGGTTAGGTCGCGGTCTTGTTTGGTCATGTTAGAAGCCTGATAGGGAAGAATGTCATGGGATTGGGATCACTTCTTGAGCCGGGAATGCTGGTGCGCCACCCCGAGAAACCCGATTGGGGACTGGGGCAGGTGCAATCCAATATCGGAGGGCGCGTCACGGTAAACTTCGAGCACGCCGGGAAGCAGGTGATCATGATTGAACATGTTGACTTGATGCCTGTATTTACGCCTCCTGAACGCTAAGATGCGAAGCGGATGTCGCGTTGCGCGTCCGGTGTTTGAGCCATATGAGCTGAACAAGGTTATCAAATGGTTAATTTCGAATGACTGCCCCCCAATTTGAACTGAGATTGGCCAAGAGTGACGCAGATCTGATCGCAGCACAACGGCTGCGTTACGATGTCTTTGTGCGTGAGCTGGGTGGGGACGGTCCTTTGGTGGACCACGAAAACGGGTTGGAGCGAGACGCGTTCGATCCGTTCTATGACCATTTGATCCTGTTCGACCACGCCCGCGAAGGGACCCCAGCAGTCGGGGTTTACCGGTTGCTGCGGGGCGAGAAGTTGAACACGGCGGACGGGCCTGAGCATTTCTATTCCGAAGCTGAATATGATCTCAGCATTCTGAAAGCCTCGGGCCGTAAGCTCTTGGAATTGGGTCGGTCTTGCCTGCATCCGGACTATCGCGGTGGGGCTGCGATGATGCATCTGTGGGGCGGATTGGCGAACTATGTAGAGGAACACGGGATCGAGATCCTGTTCGGCGTGGCCTCGTTCCATGGGACGGATGTTGACGCGCTGAAGGCGCCCTTGTCCCTTCTGCATCACCGGCATCTCGCGCCCGAAGCCATTCGTGTTCGGGCACAGCCAGAGGTGTTCCAACCAATGGATCTGATGCCGGAAAACGAGATCGACCGGCCCGCTGCCATGCGCGCGGTTCCGGCGCTGATCAAAGGCTATCTGCGTCTGGGTGGGTTCGTGGGCGATGGCGCGTTTGTCGATCATGTCTTCAACACCACTGACGTCTGCCTGATTATTGACATGTCCCTGGTCAATGACCGATCACGTGCCATCTATGCGGGGGGCAAAACATGAATGCAACGTGGCAAGGCGGGCATGAACCGCACGCGTTTCACCCTTCAAAATTAGAGTATCTACGTATTGTTCGGCGCGGGTTGCCTTTGGGAGTTCTGGTCTTTGGCGGATTGATCCTGCTGCTGCTGGTGCGGCTGTTTGAACGCCCGATCTTTGGCACGCAGCGTCCCATCACGCCGCACATCACACAGTTTGTCTGCCGCAACGCCTTTCGGATCCTCGGGATTCGCTTCGCCACGAACGGAACACCGATGCACCAGAAGGGCGCCGTTGTGGCCAATCACGCGGGGTGGTTGGACATCTTCTCGCTCAATGCGCGCAAGCGCGTGTATTTTGTGTCGAAATCGGAGGTCGCTGGCTGGCCGGGTATCGGCTGTCTGGCGCGCGCGACAGGGACGGTGTTCATCAACCGAGACCGGAAAGAGGCGCAAAGCCAGATTGAGGTATTCCGGACCCGTCTGATGGCCGGACACAAGTTACTGTTCTTTCCCGAAGGAACGTCGTCGGACAGTCAGCGTGTATTACCTTTTAAATCAACGCTTTTCGCTGCGTTCTTCACGCCTGACCTGCGGGATTTCATGTGGGTTCAGCCCGTCACGATCCGCTATTTTGCACCGGAAGGCCGCGATCCGCGGTTCTATGGCTGGTGGGGCGATATGGAGTTCGGCCCGCATCTGTTGCAAACCTTGGCCGTCAGACGCCAAGGGCGGGTCGAGCTGGTTTATCACGAGCCAGTCAAGGTCTCGGACTTCAAAGGCCGAAAAGAATTGGCCGCCCATTGCGAGGCGGCCGTTCTTGAAGGTCTGGGTGATTTGAACGTCGAACGTTAACCGTCCATAGCCGCCAGCAAGCGGCCCAGTGTGGCCGATGGATCATCGGTGCGCCAAATTTCCTCGCCGATGGCGAAGAAGTCGGTGACGGGGGCGAGGGCGCGGATCGTGTCTTCGTCCAGCGCGCCCTCAGCGACCACGGGCACCTCGATCATTTGGCTCCACCACGCAAACAGATCATGTTCCGCGCGGGTGCCATCGCCAAGGGGGGTCGATCCAGCGGGACCAAAGCTGACGTAATCCGCGCCAACCTCGCCTGCATTCATGCCGTCATGGCGCGAGGCGGCGCAGTAAGCACCCACAATCGCATCTGCGCCCAAATCGTCACGGGTTTTGCGTACGCGGCGGGCACCATCGCCCAGGTGCACCCCGTCCAATCCCAGACGCTCGACCAGCAACGCATGTTCGGCGATGACGATCGGCACATCACGGGCATGGGCGACCTCGCGACAGGCGTCCGCGGCGCGCATGATGCGGTCTTCGTCCGTGGTGGCCAGCGACAGGCGCAGGCAGGCGGTGTCATAGGTATCCAGCACTTTGGCCAGTTCGGTAGGGAAACGCGACAGCTCGATCTCGGGCGGGGTCACCAGATACAGCTGGGGGCGGTCCTGTTCAGTGTCGGCCATCTGAGCGATCCTTCTTCTTCTTTCTGACAGGCTTCATAGCCGGGTTTGCCGCTATTGCAAGCGTAGGCGTTACTTTGCGGGTAGAGAGGAAACGAAATCCACGGCCAAACGCAGCAACTCGGCGCGGGTGTCATCATCCGCCATGGCGTCTGGGCCTGCATCAATGAAGCCGCCCATCGGACGTCCGGTGAAATCCATCTTGCGCGCGCCGGGCAGGGCGAGCGCTGCGGCCTCGTGGTCTTTTCCAACCCGGTACATCGCGCCGTCTTTATGCACACCGCACAGCATGTTGCCGTTCAGCATGAAGGCTATCCCTCCGAACATCTTCTTTTCCATCAGATCGGGACGCTCGCCCAGATCGTCCTTGAGGATTTCATAAAGACCGCTGTCATAAGCCATGGGAAAGCTCCTGCTTGCCGAATGATCCTGCTCAGCGTATCACGCGCCCGAGCAAATGAAAGAGACTGCCGCAATGGATACC
>CALJDH010000040.1 GCA_938023895.1 uncultured Aliiroseovarius sp. | reverse complement strand
CGCATGTAAGAGGCTTAGAATGGGTGACTTTCTGTCAGACGCGTATTTCTGGACGAAATCGCTGCACATCGTATCCGTGATCGCATGGATGGCGGGCCTGTTCTATTTGCCGCGCCTGTTCGTCTATCATGTCGAGGTCGTGGGATCGGGCAATGAAACAGATGATCTGTTCCAAACGATGGAGCGCCGGCTTCTGAAAGCGATTATGAACCCGGCCATGATCAGCTCGTGGATCTTTGGGCTGTGCCTTGTGGCAACGCCTGGTGTCGTTGACTGGTCGTTGATCTGGCCCTGGACCAAGGGGATCTCGATCATCGGCATGACATGGTTTCACATGTGGCTGGCTGCGCGACGCAAAGATTTCATGTCGGGCACCAATACGCTGACCGGTCGGCGCTATCGCATGATGAACGAAGTCCCGACGCTTTTGATGATCGTCATCGTCTTCTCGGTCGTGTTCAAATACTGATTTTGTTGACTCGCGGGCGTCCAGCGCGTATCTGACCTGTCAAGCAGGCCGTCCGGCCATGTGTTTTTCCCAACTCGACATAGACCGCGCGTAGGCGCCGTCATGATCTATTTCCGAGATATTCCATGTCTGAAAACCGTCTGAACCTATCCGATCTTAAAGCCAAAAGCCCGAAAGAGCTGGTGACCATGGCTGAAGAGCTCGAGATTGAAAACGCCTCGACCATGCGTAAAGGGGACATCATGTTCTCGATCCTGCGCGAGCGCGCGGATGAAGAATGGACCATCGGCGGGGATGGCGTGCTGGAAGTGCTGCAAGATGGCTTTGGCTTTCTGCGGTCGCCTGAAGCAAACTATCTTCCCGGTCCCGATGACATCTATGTCTCACCTGACATGATCCGCCAGTATTCGCTGCGCACCGGGGACACTGTTGAAGCTGTCATTCAAGCGCCGGGCGAGAACGAGAACTACTTTGCTATCACCAAGGTCGAACGCATTAACTTTGCAGATCCTGAAGATGCTAAGCACAAAGTTGCGTTCGACAACCTGACACCTCTGTATCCGGATGAGCGTCTGAAGATGGAGATCGAAGATCCCACCATCAAAGACCGTTCGGCCCGCGTGATCGATCTGGTGGCACCCATCGGTAAAGGCCAGCGTTCGCTGATCGTGGCCCCGCCGCGTACGGGTAAGACGGTGATCCTGCAAAACATCGCCCACTCGATCGAAAAGAACCACCCCGAGTGCTATCTGATCGTTCTTCTGATCGACGAACGCCCGGAAGAGGTGACGGACATGCAGCGGTCCGTGAAAGGCGAGGTTGTGTCTTCGACCTTCGACGAACCCGCAACCCGTCACGTGGCCGTATCTGAAATGGTAATCGAGAAAGCCAAGCGCTTGGTCGAACATAAACGCGACGTTGTGATCCTGCTGGACTCGATCACCCGTCTAGGCCGCGCGTTCAACACGACGGTTCCGTCCTCGGGTAAGGTTCTGACCGGTGGTGTCGACGCCAACGCGCTGCAACGCCCGAAGCGTTTCTTTGGTGCGGCACGTAACATCGAAGAGGGCGGCTCGCTGACCATCATCGCGACCGCGCTGATCGATACCGGGTCGCGCATGGACGAAGTGATCTTTGAAGAATTCAAAGGCACCGGCAACAGCGAGATCGTTCTGGATCGCAAGATTGCAGACAAGCGCGTCTTCCCTGCCATCGACATTCTGAAATCTGGCACACGGAAAGAAGACCTGTTGGTCAATCCGAAAGACCTGCAGAAAACCTATGTCCTGCGCCGCATTCTGAACCCGATGGGTACCACGGACGCGATCGAGTTCCTGATCTCGAAGCTGAAGCAGACCAAGTCGAATTCAGATTTCTTCGACTCGATGAACACTTAATATTTAACTAATACAATAGGTTAGTCCAATGGACACGATCTATGCTCTTGCCAGTGCCCGCGGGAAAGCGGGCGTCGCGGTGGTCCGGATTTCCGGGCCACATGCGTTTCCGGCGGCCCGTGCTTTGGCAGGCGATCTGCCTGCGCCGCGCCGGGCAGGATTGCGCCGTTTGACAAGCGCGGATGGGGCGCTGTTGGACGAAGCCTTGGTGCTGCTGTTTGAAGTGGGCTCCAGCTTCACTGGCGAAGACGTGGTCGAGCTTCAGTTGCACGGGTCGACCGCCGTCGTTCGCGCGGTGCTGACCGAGCTGTCAAAGCAAGAAGGCCTGCGCCCCGCCGAGCCCGGAGAGTTCACCCGCCGTGCGCTTGAGAACGAATGCCTTGATCTGGCGCAGGTAGAGGGGCTTTCTGACCTTCTGGACGCCGAGACCGAGGCACAGCGCAAGCAGGCCGTAGGCGTCCTCTCTGGCGCTCTGGGAGACCTCGCAGGCGCATGGCGTACCGACCTGATCCGCGCCGCTGCACTGTTGGAAGCGACGATTGATTTCGCAGATGAAGACGTGCCCGTCGACGTCTCGCCCGAGGTGAATGCGCTCTTGGACACGACGTTGGAAAGTCTTGAGCGCGAGACTGCCGGAACCCGAATTGCCGAGCGCATCCGCGAGGGGTTCGAGGTCGCTATCGTGGGCCGTCCCAATGCCGGGAAGTCCACGCTTCTGAACGCACTGGCGGGGCGTGAGGCGGCGATCACCTCGGATATTGCTGGGACCACCCGCGACGTGATCGA
>CALJDH010000039.1 GCA_938023895.1 uncultured Aliiroseovarius sp. | reverse complement strand
GTGGTGGCTGTCGATCCCGCTGATCGCAGCAGGCGGCGTCATTGGCTATCAGCTGGCTTCGAAGGTCGAAATGACCCAGATGCCCGAACTGGTGGCTGGCATGCACGCACTGGTCGGTCTGGCCGCTGTGTTCGTGGGTTTCAACGCCCATTTCGAGATCGGCAACGCGGCCGAGGCTCTGGCCATCGGCAAAGATGCCGTCAAAGAGCTGGGTGCCTTCGGTCAGCTGATCGCCAAGAAATCGGCTGTCGAGATCAACATCCTGTTGGTCGAGCTGTCGCTGGGCGTCTGGATCGGTGCCGTGACCTTTACCGGGTCGGTCATCGCCTATGGCAAACTGTCGGGCAAAGTGACTTCGTCGGCTGAAAAGCTGCCGGGCGGTCACATGCTGAACGCGGGCGCGGCGGCTTTGTCGCTGATCTGCCTGATTTGGTATCTGAACACGGAAGCCTTTCTGCCGCTGATCATCCTGACCATTGCAGCTTTGTTTATCGGTTATCACCTGATTATGGGCATCGGCGGCGCCGACATGCCGGTGGTTGTGTCGATGCTGAACAGCTACTCGGGTTGGGCCGCGGCGGCCATCGGCTTCTCGCTGGGCAACGACCTTCTGATCGTTGTGGGCGCGCTGGTTGGTTCGTCGGGTGCGATCCTGTCCTACATCATGTGTAAGGCGATGAACCGCTCGTTCGTCTCGGTTATTCTGGGCGGCTTTGGTGGCGGCTCGGACGGCCCGGCCATGGAAATCGAAGGCGAGCAGATTGCCATCGATGCCGATGGTGTGGCTGCTGCCTTGGAAGAGGCCGACAGCGTGGTCATCATCCCCGGTTACGGTATGGCTGTGGCACAAGCCCAGCAGAACGTGGCCGAGCTGACCCGTCGTCTGCGCGCCAAGGGCAAAGAAGTGCGCTTTGCAATCCACCCGGTTGCAGGCCGTCTGCCCGGTCACATGAACGTGCTGCTGGCGGAAGCCAAAGTGCCTTATGACATCGTGCTGGAAATGGACGAGATCAACGACGACTTCCCGGAAACGGATGTCGCCATCGTCATCGGCTCGAACGACATCGTGAACCCGGCCGCTCAGGACGACCCGAACAGCCCCATCGCCGGTATGCCGGTTCTGGAATGCTGGAAGGCCAAGCAGGTCTTCGTGTCGAAACGTGGTCAAGGTGCTGGCTACTCGGGCATCGAGAACCCGCTGTTCTTCAAAGAGAACACGCGCATGTTCTATGGCGACGCCAAACAGTCGCTGGATACGCTGCTGACAATGATCAACTGACGCCCCCAAGGTGCGATGATCCAGTAAGACGTAAGAACCAATGTGAGACGCCCCCGATTTCGGGGGCGTTTTGCGTTTGGACTTAGAAATGCGAATCCCATTGCGGGTGCGCCTCGTCAATCACCAGCGCGTGGGTGTGGCGGCGGTGGCCTTTCAGATGCGGGTGGTCCAAAGGCAGGTTGTCATGGGTATGAGCGACTTCGACCGGGTCGTCGGCGGGCCAGACGCGCAGGGCAGCGCTGATCCCGATCAGGGCAAGCGTGGCGAGGATCAGCAGGGCTGGCACGGTCCCGAATGCGGTCAGAAGCCAGCCGGACAGCGGGTAGGTCAGCAGCCAGCAGGCATGGGACAGGGCGAACTGGGCGGCAAAGATCGCCGGGCGGTCCTCGGCATGGGCCGACCGGGCCAGCAAGCGGCCCGAGGGCGTTAGGACGGTTGAATACCCCAACCCGATCATCGTCCATGCGACCAGCAGGGTGGTCCAGTTCAGACCCCAAACGGCGATCACTGTTCCGAGTCCAAGGAGAGTTGCTGCCATCAGACCCGCGCCTCCAATCATCAGAGGGCGTTCCGGTGTTACATGGAGGATACGGGGCAGGGCGATTGCCGCCATCATGCTGCCCAGCCCGAAGGCAAACATGGTCCAGGCGAGGGCGCTTTCCTGAAGCCCCAATTGGCTGCGCACCAAGACAACCGAATTCACCAGAACCATCGCGCCAGCGCTCGACACCGCGAGGTTCAACCCCAGCAACCCGCGCAGGCGCGGGGTGGCCAGATAGATGCGGATGCCCAATGTCGTGCGGTCATAAAAGCCCCGCGCTACGGCGGGTTTCGGATCGGGAAGACGCACGGACATCACCATCAGGGCCGAGAACAGGAAGCCCAGCGTCGTGCCCAGAAACAGGCTGTTATAGCTCGCAACGGTCAGGATCAGCGCGGCCATTGTGGGCGACAGGATGTTCTCAAGATCAAAGGCCAGACGGGACAGCGACAGTGCCTTGGTATAGCGTTCTTCATCCGGCAACACGTCCGGGATGGTGGCTTGAAAAGTGGGGGTAAATGCAGCCGAGGCGGCTTGCAGCACGAAGATCAGCCCATAGACCTGCCAGAGCGTCGTCGCGAAGGGCAGGCAGAGCACCACGGACGCGCGGATCAGATCCAGTACGATCAGAAGGACGCGCCGGTTCACCCGATCCGCCATGGCGCTGGCAATCGGCGCCAGCCCCACATAGGCGATCATCTTGATGGTGAAGATCGTGCCCAGAACCAACGCGGCGTTCTCGCCGGCCAGATCATAGGCCAGAAGCCCCAGCGCGACGGTGGCGAGCCCCGTACCCATTAGGGCCACGACCTGCGCCAGAAACAGGTTGCGATAGATCCGGTTGCTGAGAACGTCGAACATGGGCGCCTCACAAATACCGGGTGATGGCTTTAAGTTCGGCCACCGCCGAGGAGGTCTCGTCCCCCAGACAATGATCCAGATGGTCGTGGATCAACGCCTGTTTCGCGTTCCGAATGGCGCTCTCAACCGCTTGTAATTGCTGGGCAAGGTCAACGCAGGGGCGGCCTTGCTCGATCATTTCGATCACCGACCTTAAATGCCCATCGGCTCGTTTTAGACGGGCGGTGATTTTGGGGTGGCTGGCATGGGTGTGTGGCTGTTTCATAAGTTCAACCTATCCCCCCGGGGAGGATCGGGCAAGTCTGCGCACCACGCCCCGATCCGGCGCGCGCGACGGTTTCCCTTTCCCACCGCCGCACAAGCGCGTATGCGGGGATATGACCCCAAATCGCGGCATACTTCTGAAGCTCGGATCGGTAGCGTTCTTCATGTCCATGCAGGCCATGATCAAGGCCGCGTCCGGCCATCTGCCCCCGGGTGAAATCGTCTTCTTTCGCTCGGTCTTTGCGCTGCCAGTGATCGCGGCGTGGCTGGCGTACGAGGGGCGGCTGCATTCGGCCCTGCGCACCACCCAGCTGTGGGGGCATGTCAGCCGAGGCACGGTGGGCGTAATGGCGATGGGGCTGAACTTTACCGCCGTGGCGTATCTGACGCTGCCAGACATCACCGCGATCCTTTACGCGTCGCCGATCATTACCGTGATCCTGGCCGCCATCATTCTGGGCGAGCAAGTGCGGGCGGTCCGGATCGGGGCCGTACTGGCCGGACTGTTTGGCATCTTGATCATCATGTGGCCGCAGCTTCAAGGCTGGGGCGAGGGCGACGAGCTGCGGGCCTTCGGGGCGATACTGGCATTCACGGCGGCCTGTTTCATTGCGGTTGCCAAGATCCTTGTGCGTAAATTGGTGGGGGTAGACCCGCCCTCGACCGTGGTAATCTACGCCTCGTTCACGGCGATTGTCCTGTCGCTTCTGACCCTACCGTTCGGCTGGGTCTGGCCGACGGGGCCCGAGTTCGCGCTGCTTTTGGCAGCAGGACTGGCCGGGGGTGTTGGGCAGCTGATGCTAACCACCGCCTATACCCATGCCGAGGCATCCACGATTGCACCGTTCGATTATTCGTCGATGATCTTCGCGCTTGCCTTTGGCTATCTCTTCTTTGGTGACCTGCCCACCGCGCAAACCCTGCTGGGTGCGGGTATCGTGATTTCTGCCGGAATGGTGATCATCTGGCGCGAGGCGCGTTTGGGCAAAGATCGCTCGAAATCCCGTGCGGCCGGGTCGCCAAGCGGGTGATTGCCGATGGGCTTTCTGGCCCGTGGAAAATCACTGGAAATATTGCCGAAACTCAACTATTCTTGCACCGAGACCTCGCGTTAGATGAGGCCACAGGCACCGGCACCAAAAACCCGCAAAGGGATGGGCTGGATATTATGAGCGGTACAGGCAAATTGCAGGCGGTTATTCATGACTGAGATGGTGTATGGCGCGGTCCCCGCACAAAGCGGCGACCCCATTCTTCCCCGTTGGTGGCGCACGATCGACAAGTGGTCGGTCTCGTGCATCCTGATACTTTTCGGCATCGGTATTCTTCTGGGGCTGGCAGCCTCGCCCCCCTTGGCGGAACGTAATGGGTTGGGCTATTTCCATTATGTTGAACGCCAGTTGATCTTCGGGGTGATGGCCCTGATGACCATGTTTGCCTTTACGCTAATGACCCCGCAAATGGTGCGCCGTCTGGGCGTGCTTGGATTTCTGGTGGCGATGATCGCGGTGATGCTGCTGCCGGTGCTGGGCACTGATTTCGGCAAGGGCGCCACGCGCTGGTATTCGCTGGGCTTTGCCTCGGTCCAACCGTCTGAGTTTTTAAAGCCCGGTTTCGTGGTCGTTGCCGCGTGGCTGATGGCTGCCAGTCAGGAAATCAACGGCCCGCCCGGACGCGCGATGTCTGCAGGCTTGGTCACCGTAATCGTGATGTTTCTGGCAATGCAGCCGGACTTCGGTCAATCGGCGCTGATCCTGTTTGGTTGGGGCGTGATGTATTTCCTTGCTGGCGCGCCGATCCTGTTGCTGGTGGGGGCCGCTGGGTTGGTCGTGCTGGGCGGAACTTTTGCTTATCACAACTCGCAACACTTCGCGCGCCGCATTGATGGCTTCCTGAACCCCGAGGTCGATCCGACCACCCAGCTGGGCTATGCCACCAACGCAATCCGCGAAGGCGG
>CALJDH010000038.1 GCA_938023895.1 uncultured Aliiroseovarius sp. | reverse complement strand
GTCAGGTTCGATATCTGGCTGACCAGAACAGAAGCCTCGGTATCCAGCATCGCGGCAGCAGATTTCAGGAAGTGTTCTTCACCCTCCTGGCAAGCAACTTCAAAGCTGCGACTTCCAATCGTGATCGTGACGTCAGGCATGAGGCTCCTCCTCGCTTGCAGGTGTGGCAACGGATGCAGCCATGGTCGTCAATTCGCTGAGCACGGCATCCAGTTCGGCCCGGTCTGCCTGCTGCGTCGCTCGTAAGGCAGACAGTTCAGCCCCCATCGCATCATTGATCAACGCAGGCTCAACCACACCGGTTGACGCCGCCGCACGCAACGCTTCGTTCGAGCTGCGCAGCTCTTGGTTGCTATGACGCAAAGCCTCTGCCGTGGCCTCTGCCTGTGCAAGCTGTTCCTGCAGTTGCCCAAGCGCATTTTCAACGACAACCAGCTTTTCGCTCATCTGATCCTTCAGTGCAGACAGACGTTCGTTCAACTGCGCATTTGCCGTGCGTTCATCGTCCAATTGCCGGTTCAGCGCGTCGACTTCATCGGCATTTTCTGCCGGTTGGTCCGCCCATTTATCGAGCCCTGCGTTTATCCGCTCCAGCGCCGTTGTAATGCGCGTCTCGAGTTCGGAGATATCACTCATAATATGCCCTGTATAATTCTCTCACTCTGATCTTGTCACAAGCCTGCCAAACACTCAACGCCCAGCGGTGCCGAAGCGCGCTCAATCGCGATTCGTCGCCATATCCCGCAGATTTCACGCAAATCATGCCATGGCGATGTGATCGAAGGGGCGATTACAGACACTTAGCCCTTCCAAGTCGCCCCAAAGCCTTGCTTTGCTTGACCCAACCGGCAGGACTGCTATCAGGGGCCAATCTTTACTTAGCCAAAGGACTCGGACCTTGGATATCGCTGCACTTGCCAAAGCCCACCCTGACCACTGGAAGAAAGCCGCTGCCATCCGCTCATTGACGCTGGATGCTGTTGCTGCCGCAAATTCCGGCCACTCTGGCATGCCGATGGGCATGGCCGACGTTGCAACCGTGCTGTTTGAGAAGCACCTGAAGTTTGACCCCACCGCGCCGCGCTGGGAAGACCGCGACCGGTTCATCCTGTCGGCAGGTCACGGCTCGATGCTGATCTATTCGCTGCTCTATCTGACCGGTTACGAAGACGTCACGCTAGACCAGATCAAGAACTTCCGTCAGTGGGGCGCGATCACCGCAGGTCACCCGGAATACGGTCACGTATCGGGCGTCGAGACCACAACCGGCCCGCTGGGTCAGGGCATTGCCAACGCCGTTGGCTTCGCAATGGCGGAAGAGATCCAGCGCGCCCAGTTCGGCAAGAAGATCGTTGATCACAACACCTATGTCATCGCGGGCGATGGCTGCCTGATGGAAGGCATCAGCCAGGAAGCCATCGGCCTTGCCGGGCGTCACGAGCTGTCGAAGCTGATCGTCCTGTGGGACAACAATGACATCACCATCGACGGTAAGGTATCGCTGTCGGATCGCACAGATCAGGTGCAGCGTTTCAAGGCCTCGGGCTGGCACGTCCAGGAAATCGACGGCCACGATCCCGAACAGATTGACGCCGCCATCACCAAGGCGAAATCGACCAACAAGCCGTCAATGATTGCCTGCAAAACCCACATTGCTTTGGGTCACGCTGCGCAGGACACCTCGAAAGGTCACGGCGCCCTGACGGATGCCGAGCAGCTTGCTGCCGCCAAAGAGGTCTATGGCGCACCGCAAGGCGCGTTCGAAGTCCCTGCTGATGTGAAAGCTCAGTGGGAAGCCATGGGTGCACGCGGCGCAGAAGCACGTGCCGAGTGGGACACACGTTTCGCCAGCATCTCAGAGCGCAAGCAGGGCGAATTCAAGCGTGCCTATGCGCTGGAAGCACCGAAGAAGCTGGCCACCGTTGTGCGCAAGCTGAAGAAAGAAGTTGCCGAGACCAAACCCGCCGTTGCGACCCGCAAGTCGTCGGAAATGGCGCTGTCGGTGATCAACCCGGTGATGCCGGAAACCGTAGGTGGCTCGGCTGACCTGACCGGCTCGAACAACACCAAAACCGGTGATCTGGGCGTCTTTGACACCGACAACCGTGGTGGCCGTTACGTCTATTGGGGCATCCGCGAGCACGGCATGGCCGCTGCAATGAACGGTATGGCCCTGCATGGCGGCATCCGTCCCTATGGCGGTACTTTCTTCGTCTTCACCGACTATGCCCGCCCTGCGATGCGTCTGGCATCGCTGATGGGGATCCCGACCGTATTCGTGATGACCCACGATTCGATCGGCGTTGGCGAAGATGGACCGACCCACCAGCCGGTCGAGCATCTGTCGATCTGCCGCGCGACCCCGAACAGCTACACCTTCCGCCCGGCGGACACGGTGGAAACGGCGGAAGCCTGGGAAATCGCGCTGACCGAGAAAGAGACGCCCTCGACCCTGGTTCTCACCCGTCAGAACCTGCCGACCGTCCGCACCGAGTACAAACAGAAAAACCTGACCGCTCAGGGTGGGTACGTTCTGGCCGATGCGGAAGCTGGCAAGCGTCAGGTGATCCTGATCGCGACTGGTTCGGAAGTGTCGCTGGCAATGGAAGCCCGCGCGCAGCTGGAAGCCCAAGGCATCGGCACCCGCGTTGTGTCCATGCCCTGTATGGAGCTGTTTGCCCAGCAGGACGAGGCCTATCGTCGCAAAGTTCTGCCCGCAGGTCCCGTACGCGTTGGTGTCGAAGCCGCCGTCCGCGATGGTGGTTGGGACAAGCTGCTGCTGGGTGAGCGCGGCCGTGAAGCCAAGCAAGCCTTTGTCGGCATGACCGGCTTTGGTGCCTCGGCCCCGGCTGGCGTTCTGTTCGAGCAGTTTGGCATCACCACCGACAATGTCGTGGCAAAAGCAAAAGAGCTTCTGGGCTAATCCTAGCCCTGTATTTCGACCAGAGATCTGCAAAGATCTCGGTCCAGATCTTTAAAACGCCCCGCCAATTGGCGGGGCGTTTTCTTTATGCCTTTTAAACCCGTTCTAGATCGGACAGTCTGCGCCTGTTTTGTCAAAGGATGCCAACGTGCTGTCAGCTCTTAGCGAAAATCACCGTGGTGCGCTGTTCATGGTCTTCGCCATGGCAGCCTTTGCGCTGGAAGACATGGCGCTAAAGGCCGCAGCCCGCGACATCCCGATTGGACAGGCTGTTGTGCTATTCGGCTTGGGTGGATTGATCATCTTTGCAGCGCTCGCCCGCGCGCAGGGTACGCGGGTTTTCCACCCGGATCTACGCTCGCCCGTGCTGATATGGCGGTCGCTCTCTGAGATCGCCGGCCGCATGTTCTATGCGCTGGCCATCGCCCTGACCCCGCTTTCCAGTGCCTCGGCCATTTTGCAGGCCACGCCACTGGTCGTCGCGCTAGGCGCCGTCGTCTTCTTCAAGGAACAGGTTGGCATACGCCGCTGGCTGGCCATTCTTGTGGGTTTCATCGGGGTTCTGATGATCCTGCGCCCTGGCCTGGACGCCTTCGACCCGCTGTCGATCTTTGCCGTGCTGGGAATGCTTGGTTTCGCCGGACGTGATCTGGCCACCCGCGCAAGCCCGGCGACATTAAACGCGGCGCAGTTGGGTGTAGCCGGGTTTGTAGTTCTGACGGTGTCTGGGCTCGTCTTGATGGCTGCGGCTGGCGAGATTAGCCCTATGACAACGGCGGCCAGCGGATACATCATGCTGACCATTGTTTGCGGTGTTCTTGCCTATGGCGCTTTGACGCTGGCCATGCGGACCGGAGAGGTCTCGGTCGTCACGCCGTTTCGCTATTCGCGGCTTCTCTTCGCGCTCATTCTGGGCGTTGTGGTCTTCCACGAACGCCCAGACATGATGACGCTGGCGGGCAGCGCCGTCATTGTCCTAAGCGGTCTGTTCCTGCTCAGTCGATCAAGGCCGAAAGCTTAAGCTTTCTCTTTGAAGATCGCACCCCAGATCGGGCCAATCACGCGCGTCGCCAAGGGGATGATCAGAACACCCAGCGCAAGACCAAGTACGCCGTCCAGCGCAGCCGTTACGGCCCATTCCACGGCACCCGCGACTTGCGGCACCGCATGTGCAGCAGCCACAGCCAGGTGGTGAATGGTGTCATAAGGCAGATGCCAGCCCAGTTCGTGCAACCCGTGCACGATGATCGACCCGCCGACCCAAATCATCGCGGCGGTGCCAACGATGGTTAGTGTTTTCATGACATAGGGCATCGCTTTCACGATCCCTCGGCCAAGCGCCTGCGTCACTCCCAGCCGCGCGTTGTTGGCCAGATAAAGGCCGAAATCATCCGCTTTCACGATCAGCGCGACCGAGCCATAGACCGCGACGGTGATGCCCACAGCAGCGACAGCAAGCGTGGCCGCCTCCATCCAGAAATTGCTGTTGGGGATGCCTGACAGAATGATGGTCATGATCTCGGCCGACAGAATGAAGTCGGTTTTGATCGCACCCGCGACCTTGCTTTCCTCCAAATGGGCCGGGTCGCCTTCAGGGTGCTCTGCGTGGTCCCACGTATGTTCGTGCGGGAACAGCACGTGCCAAACCTTCTCGGCCCCCTCGAAACACAGATAGGCCCCGCCCAGCATCAGAAGCGGCGCGATCGCCCAGGACGCAAAAGCCGACAGAAGCAGCGCGATGGGCAGCAGGATGATCAGCTTGTTCTTGATCGAGCCCCAGGCGATGCGCCCAATAATCGGCAGCTCGCGCTTGGCTTCGAACCCCTGAACGTATTTCGGCGTCACAGCCGCATCGTCGATCACAGCGCCTGCCGCTTTCGCACTGGCCTTGGCTGCCTGCCCCGCCACATCGTCGATCGAGGCCGCAGCGACTTTGGCGATCCCCGCCACGTCGTCCAGAAGTGCAATCAAACCGCTCATCGTACCGCCTCTACTTTCATTGTACTCATTGTGGGGCGAATCTAGCGAAACCGCCCTGAAGGGCAAGGGCATGACGACCAGACCCTGCCATTAATTCAGCCCCATGAAGGTTTGCGCTAACCTGTAGGCCCAAATCAAAAGATCGCTGATGTTTTCGCTATCATGCTGCTACGGAAGGTGTTTTCTGGGTTGGGTGGCCCTGCAGTCAACGGTATACCGCGTGCAAGTCTGAACACCCCTCGCGGCACACGTATGCCGCCATGAGAAAGAGGAAACACCCATGACCGTCAAAGTCGGTATCAACGGATTTGGTCGCATCGGCCGCTGCACCCTGGCGCAGATCGCTGCGTCTGGACGCGAAGATATTCAGGTGGTGAAGGTCAACGCGACCGGCCCCTTGGAAACCGCAGCGCATCTTCTGAAATATGACAGCGTGCATGGCCGCTTCCCGAACGACGTCGTTCTGGGCGACGGCACCATGGATGTAGGCCAAGGCCCGATGCAGATGATGTCGACCTATGACATGAACGAGCTGGACTGGGACGGCTGTGACGTTGTTCTGGAATGCACCGGCAACTTCAACGACGGCATCAAGGCCAAACCGCATCTCGAGCGTGGTGCGAAGAAAGTTCTGCTGTCGGCCCCCGGCACCAACGTGGACAAGACCATCGTCTGCGGCGTGAACGAAGAGATGTTGACCGCCGAAGACATAATGGTCTCGAACGGCTCGTGCACCACCAACTGTCTGGCTCCGGTGGCCAAGGTTCTGCTGAACGCCTTCGGCATCGAAAGCGGCATCATGACCACGATCCACGCTTACACCGGCGACCAGCCGACGCTGGACCGCCGCCACAAGGACCTGTACCGCGCCCGCGCTGCCGCCATGTCGATGATCCCGACCTCGACCGGTGCCGCGAAAGCTCTGGGCGAGGTTCTGCCCGCCCTGAAGGGCAAGCTGGACGGCTCGGCCGTCCGCGTTCCGACCCCGAATGTCTCGGCGGTGGACCTGACCGTTGTGGTCGAAAAGGACGTGACCGTCGCAGACGTGAACGCCGTGATGAAAGAGCAGTCGCTAGGCGCCATGAAAGGTGTTCTGGGCTACACGGAAGAGAAACTGGTCTCGACCGACTTCAACCACACTGAAGAAAGCTCGATCTTTGCCGCAGACCAGACCAAAGTGATCGGCGGCCGTCTGGTCCGCGTTCTGGCGTGGTATGACAACGAATGGGGCTTCTCGACCCGCATGGGCGATCTGGCCGTGAAGATGGGCTCGCTGTAAGCCACCCCTGAAAAAAGTTTCTGAGAACCCCCAATGGCCCTGCCCTTGGGGGTTTTCTTTTGCGTTGACCACAATTCATATCGGCTTTTATAGCTTGATTTTGTATTTCTCCCTTTAGGAGAGCCGGAGGTGTAAGTTTTGCAAGACGAACGGACGAAGTACCGCTCAACACTCATATCCATCCTTGATTCCCACACTGAGGAAGCGAGGACGACATTAGTGGCGGCCTTGACCAAGCTTCCAAATAACGCACGTGAAATACAATTCGGGGTTCACCCGAACCAAGATCCAGATGGAATGTTCTCTGTCGTCTTGCATCTTGATGGTCCCGACCTGTTCAGCTTGAACAAAGCAATAGAGGGGCATCGGGTACTGTTTGATGCATACACTCGCGGTGAAACGGCCGCGAATGACCTCCCTATGTTTGATCCATTCGACCAGCCATTCTCTGTGAATGATGTAATCGTAGAAGTTGCTGCCGATTGGCTTGAGAAGATTTGGGGCACACTCGATAAAAAAGCCGATTGTCCGCCTGCATTGATATTCGGCGAGGATGGATGGGGAACAGGCATGCCGAGGCATCTATCTTAATACAATCCCGCCAAAATCGTATTGCGC
>CALJDH010000037.1 GCA_938023895.1 uncultured Aliiroseovarius sp. | reverse complement strand
TCTACGGGGTTTTTAGCCCGCGTCATGGGTGAAATGAATATTCTCGCCCAGCGCGCCGCTTGTGTCTGTCGCTTCCAGCCCACGCGTGCCCCGCCGCCATTCCACCTGCGCAATTGCGCCCGATTTCTCGCGCGGGTGGGGGCGACCGGTGTAGGGCGACGAGGCATTGGCGAAATGCAGCGTGGCCCCGGTGCGTTCCAACAGCGTCTTGGCGATGAACAGGCCCAGTCCCATCCCCTTATAGGCCTGCCGTTGTCCCTGATCTGACGGCGTGCGGCGGCGGCGGATGAAGGGATCTCCGATCCCGTCCAGAACCTGCGGCGAGTACCCTTTGCCGTCGTCCAGAATACGGATCGAGATCCGGTCGTCATTCCAGCACAGCTCGATCCAGACCTTGGTTGAGGCGAAATCTACGGCGTTCTGGATCAGGTTGCGCAACCCGTGAATGATCTCGGGGCGGCGCATCAGGATGGGCTGATCCAGCGGATCGGCCTCGATACAGGTGATCTCGATTTCCAGCGCCTTGCCGCGCTCTCGGTGGGGTTCGGCGGCCTCTTCGATCAAGGCAATCAGCGGCGCGTGCTTGACCAGCATGTCATCTTTGCCCGCGCGGCCCATGGATTGCAGGATGTCCCGGCAGCGGTCGGCCTGTTCACCGATCAAGCGGGCATCGTCGCGCAGCTCGTCATCGCCATCCAGTTCCTCGACCAGTTCAGAGGACACCAGCTTGATCGTCGCCAGAGGGGTGCCCAGTTCGTGCGCGGCAGCGGCCACCACGCCGCCCAGATCGGTCAGGTTCTGTTCGCGGGACAAGGCCATTTGCGTGGCCAGCAGCGCCTCGGACATAGACCGCATCTCGGACGAAATCCGGTGCGTGTAGAGCCCGATAAATCCAACCGAGATCGTGACCGAGACCCACAGGCCGAAGACGAACAGGTCGGGCATCTGTAAAGCGCCCGTTGCCGTCTGAAGTGGAATGTTGACCCACGTCACCAAGCTGGTCGCAACCACCGCAACTGCGCCGACGATGATGGTCGAGCGAGTCGACAGCGCGGTCGCGGCAACGGTGACCGGGGCAAGGATAAGCACCATGAACGGGTTATGGATGCCGCCGGTCAGCATCATCATCAGGCCCAATTGCAGCGTGTCGAAGACCAGAATGCCGGTGGCCTGACGTTCGTTCAGGCGGGTGTTGCGCGGAAAAAGTGTGCTGGAGACAAGGTTGGCGATCACCGCAATCCCGATGGCGGCGGCCACCAATCCGAACGGGATCAGAACCGTAAAGAACTGAACTGACACGGCAATTGCCGCGATCTGACCCGCGATCGCCGCCCAGCGCAGAAGGATCAGCGTGCGCAGGCGCACCCAGCTGCGTTGCTGGCTTCCAACGGCGGCATCAGTGGCCGGGTCTGTTTGCTGTTCCACCATTTGTGATCAGGGCTAATTGCTTTTTCGGTTGCGTCAATGTGTTCTCTTGCTAGTCGTGACGAAAGGCAGGATCAATGCCTGCGCGAACAAACCGGAGATTTTCTATGCAACGCATCTATGCTGTGACGGCCGCAACGGCGATTGTGGCACTTGTCGGGGTGACATGGTTTGTCACCAGCGGGGAAGAGGATGCCTTTGCCGAATGCCGTGCAGGCGCCATCGGAACCGGCGTTGCCTCGATCGGGGGTCCGTTCGAGCTGACCGATGAAACCGGCGCGCTGGTGACCGAGAAAGACGTGATCACCAAGCCCACGCTGGTCTATTTCGGCTATACGTTCTGCCCGGATGTCTGCCCTCTGGACAACGCCCGCAACGCCGAAGCGATGCGCATTCTGGACGGTCAGGGCTATGACGTGCAGGCGGCCTTTATCTCGATCGATCCGGAACGTGACACGCCCGAACATCTGGCGGATTTCACCAGCTACATGCATGACAACATGATCGGCCTGACCGGCACGCAAGAGCAGGTCAAAGCGGCCAGCCAGGCCTATAAGACCTATTACCGCAAGCAAGAGCCCGAAGAGGGGATGGAAGAGTACTATCTGATGGATCACTCGACCTTCACCTATCTGATGTTCCCCGAAAGCGGCTTTGCCGATTTCTTCAAGCGGGACGAGACGCCGGAGTCGATGGCCAAGCGGGTAAGTTGTTTCATTGATGCCGGCGCATAGCAGGCATCGTAGCGTCAAAATTGACCTTATGGTCATTAGTACCTACCTATCATGAAGCAGACGCAAACCGGAGGTTGCTGCGATGACCACTGAGGAACTCAAACCGATTGGTGAAGACGCGTCCCTGTTGTTGGTAGACGACGACGAACCGTTCCTGCGCCGTTTGGCCCGCGCGATGGAAAAGCGCGGGTTTGCGGTCGAGACGGCTGGCTCTGTTACGGCAGGCAAAGCCATCGCCACGGCGCGCCCGCCCGCTTATGCCGTGGTGGATTTGCGGCTTGACGATGGCAACGGGTTGGATGTGGTGGAAACCATCCACGAGAAACGACCGGACTCCCGGGTTGTTGTTCTGACCGGCTA
>CALJDH010000036.1 GCA_938023895.1 uncultured Aliiroseovarius sp. | reverse complement strand
AGGTAGTCGTACAGCCAGCTTGTGCCAGCCTTCGTCGCCCCAACGCAGAATATGAAGGTTTGCCCACTCATCAGGTTCAGCCTTTGGCCTCTTCCGTTTTCTCGTCGCCGGGCAAGATGTAGGTGGCACCTTCCCACGGGGACATGAAGTCGAATTGGCGGTAATCCTGGGTCAGGGTTACGGGTTCATACACTACGCGCTTCTCGACCTCGTCATACCGCACTTCGGTATAACCGGTGGTCGGGAAATCCTTGCGCAGCGGGAAGCCGCGGAAACCATAGTCGGTCAGGATGCGGCGCAGATCCGGGTGACCTGTGAACAGAATGCCGAACATGTCGAAAACTTCACGTTCGAACCAATTGGCCGACTTGTGAACCTCGGTGATCGAGGGCACCATTTCGTCCTCGCGCACGGCCACTTTCACGCGGATGCGCTGGTTCGTGTACATGGACAGCAAGTGATAGACCACGTCAAAACGGGCTTCACGCTCGGGATGGTCGACGGCGGTGATGTCCACCAGGGTCGAGAACTTGCAGGCGTTGTCCGTCTTCAGAAACTCGATGAAGGCCGGAATGCCCGACAACGGCACATTCACAGTCAGCTCGCCATAGGCGACTTCCCAGCTGAGAACACAGTCAGGACGTTTGGCTTCAATGGTTGCGCCAAGTTCGTTCAGGGCTTCGCTCATCGCTTACCTCACAATCGTGCCGGTGCGGCGGATTTTGCGTTGCAGCTGCAGAATGCCGTAAAGCAACGCCTCTGCGGTCGGGGGGCAGCCAGGAACATAGACGTCCACTGGCACGATGCGGTCACAACCGCGCACCACCGAATAAGAATAGTGATAGTAGCCACCACCGTTCGCGCAGGATCCCATCGAGATCACATAGCGCGGATCGGGCATCTGGTCATAGACCTTGCGCAGCGCCGGGGCCATCTTGTTGGTCAACGTGCCAGCCACGATCATCAGATCCGACTGACGCGGGGACGCACGTGGGGCGGTCCCGAAACGCTCGAGGTCATAGTGCGCCATCGCCGAGTGCATCATTTCGACCGCACAACAGGCCAGACCAAAGGTCATCCAGTGCAGCGACCCGGTACGGGCCCAGTTGATGATGTCATCGGTAGTGGTCAGCAGAAAGCCCTTATCGGCCAGCTGATCATTCAGAAGACGGGTCGCGTGTTCGCGGTCACCGCCTGCCGTGTTGGCTCCGGTCATCACTCCCATTCCAACGCACCTTTCTTCCATTCATATGCAAAGCCGATCGTCAGAACGGCCAAAAACACCATCATCGACCAGAACCCGACCAACCCGACATCCTTGAAGGCCACGGCCCAAGGGAACAGGAAGGCGATTTCCAGATCGAAAATGATGAACAGGATCGCCACCAGATAAAACCGGCTATCAAACTTCATCCGTGCGTCGTCGAAGGCATTGAAACCGCATTCGTAAGCACTAAGTTTTTCGGGGTCGGGATTGCGGACTGCCAGCACAACGGCTGCGAGGATCAGAACAAGTCCGATAACAATGGCAAGTCCGAGGAAAATGATGATGGGGAGGTATTCCCGGAGAAGATCTTCCACGTGTGGCTCCTTTTAAAGCGGAATTACCGCCTTTCGCTAGCTATGTGCGGTTTACCGCCGCACCGGTGCAGGGTCAACCGACAGGCCATCGCATTCAGCCATTTGAATTTGACTGCATGGATGTTCAAAAAGCAGGCGAAATGGCGTTGAAAGTAAGGGGCGTGAGCGCTACCTGCCGCGCGATTTCGTCAAAAATTTCCATCACGTGTTAATCAATTTTCCTTGTCGACTTTCCGTCTATCCGCGCATCTGCAGCATTTCGGCTTCTATATCGGGTCGGAAAAGAGACTCACTCGGTCGCTTGAGGGGCTTAGACAAACGCAAGACGCAGCGCACAGAGGGTCAGGACAACAGTCACCGGTCCCCACAGTCGACGCTCGGCGGGTGACGGAGTGGCCAGATTGGCGATGGTAGTGGCAATTGTGACGGCAAAGGCGGCCCAAAAGGTCCAACTGGGCCAGCCCGGCGCGATGCCGGCCTGTGCCGCCATCGCCATTCCCATGAAAGCAAGCAGAGCCCCCTGCCCGACTGCCGCCACCCGCATCGCTGGGGGCAAACGACCGCGCCAGCGGCCGCCATTCGCTAGATGCCCCCAAGGTGCCCCCACCGCCATACAGGCTTGGAAGCACACTAGGATCGCGATCAGCGCGACATATACCCAGCCAGCCCAGATCATTTGCGCAGGCTCGCAGGTTATGCCCAGCTAGGCTTTTCTTTTGCGAAGAAGGCCGCGATGCCTTCCTGCGCCTCGGCGCTTTCCCAGCGGGCGACCAGACCGGCGATGGTTTCGTCGATGATCTCTTCTGTGATGGGTGGGCCAAGACGGCGGGCCAAGGCTTTGGCTTCGGCCACAGCCCCGGGGGCAACGGACAAGTAAGGTTTCACCTCGGCCTCGACAGCCGCGTCCAGTTCTTCAGGCGCGACGGCTTTGGCCAGCAGGCCCAGCGTCACCGCTTCGTCCGCATCGAAAATGCGGGCGGACATGAAGACACGACGGGCCATGGCTTCGCCCAGACGGGCCAGAACGTAGGGGCCGATGGTGGCCGGGATCAGACCCAGCCGAGTTTCGGTCAGGCCAAACTTCGCGCCTTGGACACCGATCGACACATCGGACACCGAGGCCATGCCGACCCCGCCGCCAAACGCCTGACCCTGTACGCGCGCGATCAAGGGTTTGGGCATTTCATTCAATGCGTTCAACATCATAGCCAGCTTCTTGGCCTCAATGCCACGGGTCACCGGGTCCGCTGCCATCTGGTCTTGCATCCAACGCAGATCACCGCCCGCACAGAAGCTTTTCCCGTCGCCAGTCAGAATCACGACGCGCACCGCGTCATCCGCACCCAATTTGTGGGCGGCGTCCGTCAGCTCTTCAATCATCTGAGCCGACATGGCGTTGTGCTTGTCCGCACGATCCAGAAGCAGCGTGGCCACGCCGCGGTCGTCCGTGGTGATCGAAATGGTTTCGTAGGCCATGGTCACTCCCCTGCCCGCATTTGCCGCGCCATCACGGCGGCTTTTTCAAGAATGTCCCGGTCCAACCCGGTCGAGTAGCCCAGCGCGGTCACGCGGTCATGGACAGCCTCGGTTGCCACGTTTCCCTGCGCGCCCGGTGCGTAAGGGCAACCGCCCAGCCCACCAACGGCTGCGTCAAATACACGAATGCCTTTGGCCAGCGAGGCCTCGACATTGTCGCAGGCCCGGCCACTGGTATCGTGGTAGTGTCCCGCGAACTTCGCCGCGTCACCTTCGCCCAACACGGCGTCCAGCATGGCGCTGATACTCTCGGGCGTGGCCTGCCCAATCGTGTCGCCCAGCGAGATCTCGTAGCAGCCCATTGCGAGCAGTTCTTTTGCGACCCAGGCCACCTGTGCGGGGTCGGTCTTGCCGTCATAGGGGCAGTCCGTCACGCAGGAGATGTAGCCGCGCACCGGAAGACCTGCTGCCTTGGCGGCCTCGGCCACTGGCTGAAACCGTTCAAGGCTTTCGGCAATCGTGCAGTTGATGTTGGCCTTCGAGAACCCTTCCGAGGCCGAGCCAAAGATGGCGATCTCGTCGGCTTTCGCCGCCACCGCGCCCTCAAACCCGCGCATGTTCGGAGTCAATGCTGCATAGGACACACCCGGCGCACGCGTGATGCCTGCCAGAACGTCCGCACTGTCGGCCATTTGCGGCACCCATTTGGGGCTGACGAAACTGGCGATCTCGATCCGTTTGAAGCCCGCGCCGGACAGCAGGTCGACTAGAGCGATCTTCTCGTCCGTTGGGATCTGGCGCTTTTCGTTTTGCAAGCCGTCACGTGGGCCGACCTCGAAAATTTCAACATATTCCATGACTTACTCCTCGGGCACAGGATAGAAATCCTGCGCATAGAAACGTTGTTCGCCTTCTCGGGCGACGGTGCGCTGATAGGACGGCAAGGCCTCGATCCGCGCCTTATAGGCCGTGACATTCGGGAACTCGTCGAGCTTCACATAGTAAGGCGCGGCAAAGATGTTGAACCCCATCATGATATCGGCGGCCGAGAACCCGCGATCCAACAACCAGTCCCGACCCTCAAGACGCGCCTCAAGCCCAGCCAGCGTGTGGCGCAGACGCGCGACGTTCAGTTTCAACACAATCGGGCTGGCTTTCGCGGGCGGTCGCAGGAACACCATCTGCATGTTCAGCTGTTCGATCAGGCTGGCCATAGTTTCCGTATAGTGAATCCACTGCAGATAGTCCGTGCGTTCCGGCTGTCCGGGGGACACGCCCAGTTCGGGCGCATAAGTCTCGGTCAGATACTCAACAATGGCCCCGCTTTCCGACATGGTGATGTCACCGATTTCCAGCGCCGGAATACGGGTGGCGGGCGAGACCTTGCGCAACCCGCCTTCGAACATTTCTTTCGAGCCGATCTTGTACTCGACTACCTCCAGCACCTCGCCGAGTTTTTCCTCCAGCCCAATCTCTTCGATCAGCCACAACACTCGGACCGAGCGGCCATATTGAACGTGGTGCAGACGGAACGTCATGCCTCTTCCTCGTCTTCCAGACGGATTAGCGGCGCACCTGCTTCCACCTGATCGCCATCAGCACACAGGACCTCGGCCACCACACCATCGCGCGCAGCTTCCAGTGAATGCTCCATCTTCATGGCTTCAAGGATCGCAAGACGGTCGCCTTCCTTCACTTCTTGGCCTGCGGTGGCGAAGACGGCTTTTACAAGACCCGGCATCGGGGCTTCGATCACACCAGCTCCAGCACCAACGCCTGCGTCCTGATCCAACGGATCGGCGACGTGGAACTCAAGTCCCGACTGCGCAAAGACAGTCACGACATTCCCGGCCATCGCCACGCGCGGGCCACGGTCGCCGCCCATTTTCCACTGGCCGTTCAGGCACAAAGCCTCGATCTGATCCTCGCCCACAGTGATCATGTGGCGATCCGCACCGTAGGAGGTCACGACCACGTCAAACTGCTCGTCCGCAT
>CALJDH010000035.1 GCA_938023895.1 uncultured Aliiroseovarius sp. | reverse complement strand
ACGATCGGCTGGCGCAGGTTCAGCACCTGGAAATTGATCAGCCACGACATGACGATGTGCACGATCAGGATGAACCAAGCAATTTCGGTAAGCATCAGAAGGATTTTGAGAATGCTGATCATGTCGGCTCCTTGCGGTTGGTTCTCACCCATCTAAGTCGCACAAACGCTAAGAGCAAGGGTGACGCGCGGTTGGCATTGACGTTTGGGGAAAGGCGCGGCAGGGCAACCACAATCAAAGGAGCCCCAATGTATCCCTTCGTCCGCATGATTAAAGAGATGGTTAAATTCGCCAAGGCCGAGCCGCTACCCGTTGATGGCGTCCACATCAGCCACCACCGCTGCTGGCCGTGGGATATCGACCTGTGGCGCGAGCTGAACAATGGCCGCACCCTGACCATGTACGATCTGGGCCGCATTCCGCTGGCGGGTCGTACCGGGTTAAGCCGCACATTGATCAAGAACCGCTGGGGACTGACCATGGCGGGGGCCAGCGTGCGCTATCGCAAGCGGATCCGCACCTTTGCTCGGTTCGAGATGCGCAGCCGCTTGGTCGGGTGGGACGACAAGTTCTTTTATGTGGAACAGAGCATGTGGCTGGGCGACGACTGTGCGAACCAGATCATCTATCGCTCGGCCGTGACGGATCGCAGCGGGATTGTGTCTACGGACAGGGTGCGAACGGCCATCGGCCACGCGGGCCCGGCACCTGCACTGCCGGAATGGGTTCAGGCATGGATCGCGGCTGACGCTACGCGACCTTGGCCACCTGAGATGTAAGTCCCCTTGCCCGCGCGCCAGTTTACCTGTTTGATCGAAAAAAACAGAGGGCAGTCATGGCAGAGATCTCGGCACGCAAGCGCATCTGGGGATGGTTCTTTTTCGATTGGGCCAGTCAGCCCTATAACACGCTGATCCTGACCTTCGTTTTCGCCCCCTATTTCAAGACCGTCGTTGGCGATGGCGCGCAAGCGCAGGCCAGTTGGGGGTTCGCCGTTGGAACCTGCGGTCTGATCATCGCGCTTCTGGCGCCCATTCTGGGTGCCTTCGCCGATAACTCGGGCAATCGTCTGCGATGGATCTGGCTGTTCTCGGCCATGTATGTGATCGGCAGCTTCGGGCTGTGGCATGCAGCCCCTGATAATTTCAACATGACGCTTGTTCTGATCCTCTTCGGCATCGGCCTGATCGGGATGGAATTCGCTACGATCTTCACCAACGCCATGCTGCCCGACCTTGGCTCGCGCGAGGAAATCGGCAGCATTTCCGGCAATGGCTGGGCGTTTGGCTATATCGGCGGACTTCTGACCCTGATCATCATGCTGGCGCTGTTCGTCGAGCAACCCAACGGCAAGACCCTGATCGGCATGACACCCCCGTTCGGGTTGGATCCCGCCGCGAAAGAGGGCACGCGTTTCGTCGGCCCGCTGACCGCGGTCTGGTACGCGCTGTTCATGATCCCGTTCTTCCTGTGGGTACGTGATCCGAAACCAGTCAGCAGCGATCCCCTTTTGGTACGCCATGCGCTGGCGAGCCTATGGAAAACTCTGAAATCCCTGCCCCGCTCGCCCAGCCTGTTTGCCTACCTCAGCAGTTCGATGTTCTATCGCGATGCGCTGAATGGGATGTACACGTTCGGCGGCATCTATGCGGCGGGCGTGTTGAACTGGTCCGTGGTCGATGTGGGCATCTTCGGCATTCTAGCGATCATCACCGGCGCGATTTTCGCGTGGATCGGCGGGCGCGCAGACCGGCGCTTTGGCCCGAAACCGGTGATCACCACCTGCATTCTGGTGCTGACCTTCGTCGCCATCTGCATCGTCTTCATCTCTCGCGAGAGCGTGTTCGGCATGCCCGTTCCCGCAGACAGCAGCCTGCCCGACATCGGATTTTATATCTTGGGCGCGTTGATCGGCGCTGCGGGCGGAGCCCTGCAATCGGCCAGCCGCACCATGATGGTCCGCCAAGCCAATCCCGAGCGGATGACCGAAGCGTTTGGCCTCTATGCCCTTGCTGGCAAGGCCACCAGCTTCCTTGCGCCTTTCCTGATCGGCATCATCACGGCCGCGACAGGCAGCCAGCAGCTCGGCGTCTCCCCGCTTATCGGGCTCTTTGTTCTGGGACTTGTCCTATTGATCTGGGTTAAACCCAAAGGCACGCACGCATAGGTCTTCACATGAAACTGTTTCACAAGCTCATCCTGATTGCTGGCCTCACCCTGACAGGGGCACCCGTCGTCGCCCAACAACCCGCGAAAGAGCTGTTCGGCGCCGCCCGAAAAGGGACCGCAAGCCGGTCAGCCTCGTTCGGGTCTTATGCCAAGGGGTGCTTGGCGGGGGCCGAGCAACTGGCCGAATCCGGACCGACATGGCAAGCCATGCGTCTGTCGCGCAATCGCAACTGGGGCCACCCCGAGCTGATCGACTTCGTGCAGAAACTGTCGCGCAAAGCCGCCCAACAGCCCGGCTGGAAGGGGCTTTACGTGGGTGACCTCAGCCAGCCGCGCGGTGGTCCGATGCTGACCGGGCACCGCTCGCATCAGATCGGGCTGGATGCCGATATCTGGATGCTGCCGCCCAAACGCCTAAACCTCAGCGCGTCCGAACGCGAGGGGATCTCGTCCATCTCGACCCGTCGTTCGAAGGGCGCATATGTGAACCAAAACTGGACCCGCGCGCATCACGAGATCATCAAGGCCGCGGCAAAGGACAAACGCGTCGCGCGGATCTTTGTTTTCCCTGGCGCCAAGGTGCAGATGTGCAAAGACGCCAAAGGCGACCGGCGTTGGCTGCGGAAAATCCGTCCGTGGTGGGGACACCACTATCACTTCCACGTGCGGCTTTCCTGCCCCAAGGGCGTCAAGGGCTGCGTGAACCAGGCCCCGCCCCCCGCAGGGGATGGCTGCAAAGATGCCGATAAATGGGTACAAGATATTCTGCACCCCAAACCCGCGCCTAAAAACACAACCCCGCGCAAGCCTCGCGGCCCTCTGACCCTTAAGGATCTTCCCAACCAATGCGGACCCGTTTTGTCATCTCGATAGCGGCACTTGCCGCGCTTTTGGCATTGGACCTTGGGGCGCAGCCAGTGTCGGACGCCCAGCTTGTGTCGGCCTATCGCTGGAATGGCACGGGTGATAATTTCGGCGGATTTTCGGGGCTTGAGGTCAGCGAAGACGGCACGGATTTCATCGCAATTACCGATCGTGGCTATATCGCCCGAGGCAGCTTCGCGCGCGAAAAGGGCGCCATTACGGGGCTAAACACCACCCGACTTGGCCCGCTGAAATCCCCCAAGGGCACCCCTTTTGGCCGTTTCCGCGCGGATAGCGAGGGGTTGGCTTCGCATATGGGTGGCCCGCTCTACGTGAGCTTCGAAGCAAAACACCGCGTGATGCGATTTGGCAGTGTCATGTCAAAGGGGCGCGAACTTCGCAAGCATCCCGATTTCAAAGCCTTGCAAAACAACTCGTCGCTCGAGGCCTTGGCAATCGACCGCATCGGCACGCTTTACACAATCCCCGAGCGGACGGGCGTCGAAGGCTCGCCCTTCCCGGTCTATCGCCTGCGCGCAGGCAGCCAGACGTGGGACAAGCCTTTCACCATCCCGCGGCATGCGCCGTATCTGCCGGTCGGTGCCGACATTGGCCCGGATGGAAAGTTCTATCTTTTGGAACGCCACCTATCCGGCATTCTGGGCTTCACCAACCGCGTTCGCCGCTTCGACATCACACCCGAAGGCTTCAAAAACGAGGTCGAACTGCTGCGCACCCCCGTCGGACTGCATGACAATCTGGAAGGGCTTGCGGTCTGGCGCGACACGGATGGCAACATCCGCCTGACCATGGTGTCCGACGACAATTTCAAGTTCTACCAGACCACGGAATTCGTTGAATATGTGGTCCCCACCCCGGCAACAAAGTCGGATGAGGTCGCCAACTGACGCAACATCCCCCTTGTTTACAAGGGTTGATCTGTCCGTTTTCCCACTGTAAGAGCACTCCGTCCCTGATCTGCAGGGGCCAAGTCTCCGCAACCTTGCTAAAACGGACCAACAACATGACCCGTCTTCTTCCTGGCGTTATCGCCATGGCCGCCATCGTCGTGGCCTCAAACATTCTGGTGCAATTCCTGTTCGGCAACTGGCTGACCTGGGGCGCCTTCACTTACCCGCTCGCTTTCCTTGTCACCGACGTGATGAACCGCGTCTATGGTGTAACCGCCGCACGCAAAGTTGTCCTCGTCGGCTTCGTCACTGGCGTGATCTGCAGCTTCATCGGTACCCAGATCATGGGCGAGTTCGGTCCACTTGTGACCCTGCGCATCGCCATGGGATCCGGTCTGGCCTTCCTGACCGCGCAGCTTCTGGACGTTGCGATCTTTGACCGCCTGCGCGAAGGTCGCTGGTGGCGCGCACCGGTCGTGTCGACCCTGATCGGCAGCTCGGTGGACACCGCGATCTTCTTCACCATTGCCTTCTCGGGCACGCTGACCTTCCTAGAGCCGGCCAACGACGTAAGCTGGGCGGGCGAAGTTCTGCCGCTTCTGGGCGCAGGCCCGATGGCCCCGCTGTGGGTGTCTTTGGCGGTTGCTGACTGGATGGTAAAACTGGCCCTTGCATTGCTTGCACTGGTGCCGTTCCGCGTCTTGGTCACAAAACTTTCACCAAATCCTGCGTGAAAAGTTTTGACAAACGCAAAATATGTGGCACGCTCCTAGATATAGAAACAGCGAGAAAGGAGGTGTCCATGTCAAGAGATACAACGGAGAGAGGTGCCGGGACAATCTAGATCGCGACGCTCTGGGGCAGCCCCCGGATCGGAACGCGGGCCGATTTGACTTAGGTCTAACCGGTCCCACCTCCTACATTCTCGAAAGGGTCGTCCGGATGGGCGGCCCTTTTTCGTTACAGGCATTCCCGTTGCGCATGCGATTGGATAGGGTGCCCACATGATCCGCGTGAACGACGACATAACCCTGCAAGACTGGGAGCTCAGCGAAAGCTTTTCACGCTCGTCCGGCCCGGGTGGGCAGAATGTGAACAAGGTCTCGACCGCGGTCGAACTTCGGTTCGAAGCGGCACGTTCGCCGCATCTGACGCAGGCTGTGAAGACACGGCTGAAACGTATCGCAGGGCGCAAATGGGCGCAGGACGGTGCGATCACCATTCGGGTCGAAGACACAAGAAGCCAAGCCCGCAACCGCGAGATCGCCGCCGAACGCTTAGCCGAGATGATCCGCAAAGCGCTGGTCGCCCCCAAGCGGCGCATCCCAACCAAGCCCACCAAGGGGTCGCAGCGCCGACGTATGGATGCAAAGACCAAACGCGGACAAGTGAAAGCGCTGCGTGGGCGCGTGACTGATGATTAGGATCATATATTTAACAACGCAATTATTTTGCGTTGCGCCGATCAAGCTGGCATAGTCGACGCAGAACACCCAGCAAAGCGGAGCATGACATGGCGGACACCTCTTCGATCCTAGAACGGCGCGCGCGGCTTCTTGGCCCCAACATGACAACCTTCTATCGCGAGCCTGTTCATGTCGTCCGAGGCGAAGGGACTTGGCTGTGGGATGCGGACGGGAAACGCTATCTGGACTGCTACAACAACGTGCCTCATGTCGGCCATGCCCACCCAAAAGTGGTCGAGGCGATCACCAAGCAAGCCTCGACCCTGAATACCCACACGCGCTATCTGCACGAAGGTATCCTGAACTATGCCGAGCGCCTGACCGGTACGATGGATCACGGGTTGGACACGATGATCATGGTCTGCACCGGGTCCGAGGCGAACGACATTGCCCTGCGGATGGGGCGTGCGATGACCGAGAAGACCGGCATCATCTGCACCGACAACACCTATCACGGCAATACCGATCTGGTCAGCCAGATGTCCTCGAAGCGCACGCCGATTGGCGGGCCGGTGGACTGGGTCAAGAAGGTACCCGCGCCGGATACGCTGTCCCCGTTGGGCGGCAGCGCCGAGGCTCAGCCGCAAGCTTTCGCCGACGAAATCCAGCGTGCCATCAACGAGCTGGAAGAGGCCGGATACGGGTTCGGCACGCTGATCCTCGACCCGTTTTTTGCCAATGAAGGTTTTCACACATTGCCCAAGGGTTTTCTGGACCCAACAGTTGCCGTTGTCCGAAAGGCCGGCGGGATCATCATCGCGGACGAGGTACAGCCGGGCTTTGGCCGCACCGGGCGCAACTTCTGGGGACATGACCGCATCGGGTTGGCACCGGACATCGTGACGATGGGCAAGCCCATGGGCAACGGACATCCGGTGGCTGCCGTGGTAACACGACCTGAGATCATGGCCGAGTTCCGCACGCGGTTTGGCTACTTCAACACTTTCGGTGGCAATCCCGTGTCAGCGGCCGCCGCGATGGCGGTTCTGGACGTTCTTGAGGAAGAAGAGCTGGTTCAGAACGCGCGCGACACGGGCGACTATGCGCTGAGACTGCTAAAGGAACTGTCGCACCCATTGATCGCCGACACCCGCGGGGCTGGCATGTTCATGGGGATCGAATTCACGCGGGACGAGGACCCGGAAGGCGCGACCAAATTCTGCAAAGATCTGGTCGAGGAAATGCGCAATCGCGG
>CALJDH010000034.1 GCA_938023895.1 uncultured Aliiroseovarius sp. | reverse complement strand
TGCTGCCGTGCATGGCAACGCGCTTGGCGGAGGTTTTGAGCTGGCATTGGCCTGCCACTACCGCGTCGTGTTGCACAACGCCCGGCTGGGCTTGCCTGAGGTCAAACTGGGCGTCCTTCCCGGAGGAGGCGGAACGCAGCGTGTGCCGCGCATCGTTGGCGCCGAAGCTGCCTTGGATCTGATGCTGTCGGGCAAGCCGATTCCGGCCCGGAAAGCGTTCAACCTTGGTTTGGTCGATCAGATTGCGGACAAGGATGTTGCAGCCGCGGCAATGGCGATGGCTGCGCAAGTAATCGCAGACGGGTCCAAGACCCGGCCCACACGCGCGCGCGCCGAGGGCCTGCAGGATCCGGTAGGATATGCAAATGCCATCGCCGCTCGCCGAGAGAAAATGAAAAACAATCCGCAACCGTCGGTCGTCGAGATCATCAACTGTGTCGAAGCCGCGCAGATCCTGCCGTTCGAAGCGGGCATCGCCAAAGAGCGCGCCGCCTTTGACGAATGCGAAACAGGCCCCGAGGCGACCGCCATGCGCCATGCGTTCTTCGCTGAACGTCGCGCTGCGAAAGTGCCCGAGTTGAAAGGCGCGACGTTGCGCCCGGTCACCTCTATCGGTGTGGTCGGAGCTGGCACCATGGGGGCTGGTATCGCGATTGCCTGTCTGGATGCAGGGTTTCCGGTTGTTCTGGTCGAACGCGATCAAGAGGGTTTGGAGCGCGGCGTCCAGCGTATCGTCGCGAACTATGACAAGTCTGTCGCCAAGGGTCGCATCGACGCAGCCACTGGCGAAGAGCGTCTGTCACGCTTGACCGGCACCACCAACATGCAGCATCTGGCGCCGGTCGATCTGATCATCGAGGCTGTGTTTGAAGACGAGGACGTCAAGCGCAACGTGTTCGCCCAGTTGGATGCGGTGATGAAGCCGGGCGGGATCCTTGCGACGAACACTTCGTATCTGGATATCGACGCGCTGGCGGCGACAATCTCGCGTCCACAGGATGTGGTTGGCTATCACTTCTTCTCGCCCGCGCACATCATGAAGTTGCTGGAGATTGTGGTCGGCGAGAAGACCGATCCCAACGTGGTCGCGACCGGGTTCGAACTGGCCCGCAAACTGCGCAAAGTGCCTGTGCGGGCAGGGGTGGCCGACGGCTTTATCGGCAACCGCGTGCTGGCGGCCTATCGTCTGGCCGCTGACTTCATGCTGGAAGATGGCGCGACGCCCGCGCAGATCGACGCGGCGATGCGGGCCTATGGCTTCCCGATCGGACCCTATCAGGTCTTGGATATGGCGGGGCTTGATATCTCGTGGGCGCGCCGCAAGCGGCTGGCTGCGACCCGTGCGCCTGAAGACCGCTATGTCGCCATCGGAGACAAGATTTGCGAGCAAGGCTGGTTCGGTCAGAAAGCGGGCCGGGGCTATTACATCCATGATCAGGATGGCGGTCCGGTCGAGAACCCTGACGTGCTGGCGATCATCGAAGAAGAGCGCCGTACCCAAGGGATCACGCCGCGCAGCTTCACGGAACAAGAAATCCAAGAGCGCTGCCTGTTTGCCATGGCGAACGAAGGCGCGCGTCTTGTGGCCGAGCGTGTCGCGCTGCGTCCGTCCGATGTGGATGTGGTGCTGCTCTATGGCTATGGTTTCCCGCGCCATCGCGGTGGCCCGATGATGGCGGCCGATCAGGTCGGTCTACTGGCCGTTAAGAACGCGCTAACTAGCTGGCAGGCAGAAGAGCCGCGCTTTTGGGCGCCGTCGCCGCTGTTTGGCGAACTGATCAAGAACGGCAAGAAATTCGGGGATCTGTGACCCGGATCATCTAAAACGACTGATGGGGCCAGCGCGGCCCCATCGGTATGTCAGCCCAGCGACACGCCCAGGATGACGCACATCAGGCCCAGCACGGACAGACCAAGCGCGCCCATATTCAGCGCCATCGCCTTTTGAATGCGCGCGCGCAGTTCGGCGTCTTCCAGCCCTTCACGTTTGGCCTTCATGACCTTCAACGCGCTGGCCACCAGCCCTGCAAGGCCGATAACCGACATGATTGCCCCTACGATGATCAGCCAGTCCATGGCGGTCTCCTTTTTGGTTTCTCAGCGCCTACCGCGCAAGATGCCGCTGTGCAAGGCCTGTGAGGCCTTGAAGGCGGCTTACTGTCGGGCTAAATCGGATTTCAACATCGCCTGTCACGTTTAACGGGCAACAACCACAGGTAAGAGGGCCCCATGGACGATCATCAGACCCAAAGCAGCTATCGCGTCACTGCAGACGAGCTTCGACAGTTCATCGAACGCATCGAGCGTTTGGATATGGAGAAAAAGGACATTGCGGATCAGCAAAAAGAGGTGATGGCCGAGGCGAAAGGCCGTGGCTATGACACGAAGGTGATGCGCAAGGTGATCGCGCTGCGCAAGCGTGACGCCAACGATATTGCCGAGGAAGAAGCGGTTCTGGATATGTATAAAGAAGCTCTGGGCATGTAAGCCCGCCAAATATCGGATTGGAAGGGGCCCTTTGGGGCCCTTTTTTATGGGCTCAGAACGGTGACGCCTGGGATTTTGGCGATGTCCTTGATGTCGCTTTCGTAGTTTTCGGTCAGCTCGTCGACCAAATCCTGTGTCCAGCCGGGCAGGTCGATTTCGTGCTCGACAGCGCCGTCTTTTGCGAACTTGTCCAGGAAGGCCGCAAGAATTCGGCGGCGATGCACCTCGTTTTGGAAGGGATTGTCGCGAAGATAGGCGCGTAGTCGCGTCATTCCCTCGGGTTTGGTGATCCGCTCGAGAATATCTAAACTTCCGCGTTCAAGCGTGTTGGAACTGTCTAGCCCCGAGATCACCTGCATAATATCGGGCCAGATCAGTGGGGTGTCTTCGTTGCACCAGACCGTGATGGGTGTGTCTGGGTTGGCTTCGCGAATGTTCTCGATCACGTCTGCCCAAAAGAGGTCGCGCGGATCCACCGAGCCGAGCATAAGCTCGCGTTTCTCGTCATCCAGCCGTCCAGCGAGATCGGGCATGAAATTGGCGATGTTGCTGATCCCCATGAAAAAGCTGACATCATGGTCGGGGAACAGATTGCGCATCCAAGAGGTGTTGCGCGTGGCCAAGGGGTATAGTCGGCCACCTTCGATTGCGCGGTGATGAACCCCAAGCGAATGCTCATGCCCCAGAATGATCCGTTCGGCTTCCTTAGAATCGATCAGCTCGTCAATCAGCATGTCTTGCGTGTCGGCGCTAGCAACGCTGCCCTTCAGCTTAACCATGATCTGGCCCAGAAGCCCGCGATAACGCGTGGGGCCGGGGACAGCGATCCCTTCCTTGAACAGCTGACCTGCGTTCTTCAGAAGAGATTTCGTAAGAAGGTCGTCGTCCGTACAATGTGCGCCGATATGGATTGCGATTTTCATCTGTCGCCTGTGTTCTCTTGCCCTGCCGAAGTGAAACATACTGGGGATTTCTGGACAGTTAAACAAATTTCAGGTTAAAGCCGATACATGGTTGAGCAAAAGACTCGGATAGAGGCGCCAGGACGCGCCCGTTATCGGCTAAATATTTGGTCTGTCGGGGCATTTATGATTGCCGCGCTGGTCCTCATGCCGATCCTGTCGATCCTATGGCTGGCGCTGACCCCGGAAGAAAATGCGTGGCCGCATTTGATGGCAACGACCTTGCCGCGCTATGTGAGCAACACGGTGATCATTTCGCTGTCGGTGGGTGTTCTGTCGGCCGCCGTCGGCACCGGGTCGGCGTGGTTGATCACCATGTACCGCTTCCCCGGTGCGCGCTGGCTCGAGTGGCTTTTATTGACGCCCTTGGCGATCCCTGCCTATGTCGGTGCCTATGCGCTGGTGGACTTTCTGGAGTATGCGGGACCGCTTCAAACCGGTCTGAGGGCCGTGTTTGGTTGGGAGAGTGCCCGCGATTACTGGTTCCCCGAGATCCGCTCGCGCTGGGCCGCCATCGTCGTATTGGCGGCCGCACTAAATCCTTATGTCTTCCTGCTGGCCCGCGCTGCATTTCGCGAGCAATCCGCTGATGCCTACGAGGTCGCCCGTGCATTGGGGGCAGGGCCCTTTTCGCGCTTCTGGCGGGTCGGCCTTCCTCTGGCGCGTCCTGCAATTGCCGCCGGCGTTGCCATCGTGATGATGGAGACGGTCTCGGATTTCGGCGTCGTCGATTACTTCGCCGTGCAAACCTTGACCACCGGCATCTTTACCGTCTGGCTAGAAAGCCATAACGCCGGAGGCGCGGCCCAAATCGCCTTGGTCATCCTTGGCTTCGTCTTTCTTCTGGCCGCGCTTGAAAAGCTGGGCCGCTCGCGCAGCCGGTTCTATCGGATGTCGCGTCAAAGCAGGCCCGTCGAGGCGCGCCCCTTGGGGCGGTTGGGCGGATTGGCGGCCCTGTTCCTGTGCGCCGTCCCCTTCGTGATCGGCTTTGTGCTGCCCGTTGCGGTGCTGTTTTCGCACGCGCTGGCCAAACCGGAGTATTGGCTGTCTAACGGGCTGCTTTCGGCTCTGATTCATACGCTGGCAGTTGGGTCCGTGGCAGCTCTTGTGACCGTGTTGGGCGCGCTGTTCCTTGTTTACGGAGTGCGCCTGTCCGGCAGCGCTTTGGCGCGCAAGCTGATGCCGCTTACCACTATCGGCTATGCCGCGCCCGGTGCGGTGCTGGGTATCGGCATCCTGATCCCGATGGCGGCGGCGGATAACGCGATGGCGGACGGCGTTCTGGCCGTCACGGGCTGGGATCCGGGTCTGGTCATGACGGGCACCGCCTTCGCCGTGATCTATGCCTATTGCGTGCGGTTTTTCGCGATTGCCCAAGGCGCGTCGGATGCCGCGATCGAGCGTGTCTCGCCCAATATTCCCATGGCCGCCCGCTCACTGGGCCGTTCCGCCCGCGGTGCCCTGACCGAGGTCTATTTCCCGTTGATTCGCGGCTCGGTCGGCACGGCGCTTCTGCTTGTCTTCGTCGACAGCGTGAAAGAGCTGCCAGCAACCTTGCTTTTGCGCCCCTTCAACTACGGCACGCTCGCCACGCGCGTCTATGAACAGGCCTCGCTTGAGCAACTGGGACAGGCGGCGCCGCCCGCATTGATGGTGATCGCCGTCGGCCTTTGCGCCGTCGCCCTGATGGCCCGCGCCAGCCGCCGCTGAACTTTCGCTTGCACCTTCCAAAAGAAGCAATTAGATCGTGCTCGAGTGCCTCTATAGCTCAGCTGGTAGAGCAACTGATTTGTAATCAGTAGGTCCGCGGTTCGAGTCCGTGTGGGGGCACCATAATTTATCCATATATTACAGAGTGTTGGCGGCAGTACGGCGTGTGTTTGTCTTCATTTGAGTGACGGATCAGCTTTGAAAGTAGACCTATGGTAGACTTTTGGATGCAACTCGGAGGTTTGTCTCATCGCAGTTGACGGTTGATCGAATTGCCTTCTGATTTTCAGCGTTAAATTCACGCCCATCCTGAACTCTTGCGAGAATTCACATTATGATTTGAGTTCGGTGCTCTGCGCCACTCCGGAGCTGTTAGGGTAGATTAACTTATTGTTTTAGCGTTGTTTTGCTATTTATTATTTCGTCATTTAGGCTGCGGTCAGTTCAAATTACGGTGTCAGAAATGATTAAATCGATGTCCTTTTCTTGTTTTACTTTCTTGCTGCTTATGTTGGCAGTTTTTCTGATTGCGCGGGGACTGACGTTTCCCAATATGCTCGTTGTTCTTGTTTCAGTGTTTGGAATAGTCAGTGCATTCCGGGCTGGCAGGAAGTAGGCCCAACCTCAGGCCGTCCTTCTGTGCTGGAAGCCAT
>CALJDH010000033.1 GCA_938023895.1 uncultured Aliiroseovarius sp. | reverse complement strand
AATCACATGCTTCTGGCACAACGTTTGGTGAACTCTCTGGCTCAACTCTAAAGCAACTACGGTTTCTGTTCCCCCCTCTCCCTGAACAACGTGCCATCGCCCACATCCTCGGCACGCTGGACGACAAGATCGAACTGAACCAGCGAATGAGCGAGACACTGGAGGCCATGGCACGAGCGCTCTTCAAGGCGTGGTTCGTGGATTTTGAGCCGGTACGTGCAAAGATGGAGGGTCGCTGGCACCGCGGGGAGTCCCTTCCCGGCCTCCCCGCTCACCTTTACGACCTCTTCCCCGACCGCCTCGTGGACTCCGAACTGGGCGAGATCCCGGAGGGGTGGGAACTGGTGTCCCTTCCAGAGCTGATCGAGATCAACCCGCCGCGCCCACTTCGAAAAGGGAGGGTTGCACCCTACTTGGACATGGCGAACATGCCAACCCGAGGACACGCACCCAGCGGGATTAGCGAAAGGGCTTTCGTTTCGGGTGTGCGTTTCACGAACGGCGATACGCTTGTTGCGCGGATTACGCCATCTCTGGAGAACGGCAAAACAGCCTTCGTCGACTTCCTCCAGGACGGACAGGTTGGGTGGGGCTCGACCGAATACATTGTGTTACGTCCAAAGCCGCCACTGCCGGAGGAGTTTGCTTATTGCCTCGCGCGGAGCGAGACCTTCCGTGACTTCGCCATCCAGAACATGACAGGAACGAGTGGACGGCAGCGTGTCCAAGTGGACTCACTACTGCACTTTCGGTTGCCGCGAGTCCCGGCAGCCGTCGCGGAGGTCTTTGGCAGTATGGTGAAACCCCTGTTCGCGCGGTCGTCAGCTGCGGTGCGCGAATCCCGCACCCTCGCTGCCCTACGCGATGCCCTGCTGCCCAAACTCATCTCTGGCAAGCTGCGTCTGAAGGATGCGGAACGGTTTGTGGAAGGCCTGGGTGTATGAAGCGTGAAGCAAAGCTGTTGCTGGAGAAGGCGATCGACTCGCTGGTCCTGGCTATCGAATTCTTCAACCGGCCCTACGACCGGGGACGGGTCAGCAGCACGCTCATCCTGCTCGACCACAGCTTTGAGATGTTCATGAAGGCCGCGATTCTACACCGGGGAGGCCGTATTCGTCAGAAGCACGAGAAAGAGACGATCGGTTTCGACGCCTGCGTGCGGCGATCACTCACCGACGGCACAATCAAGTATCTGACCGAGGAACAAGCACTAGTCTTGCAAACGATCAACGGTTTACGAGACGCGGCCCAGCACCATCTGCTCGATATCTCCGAGGGCCAGCTCTACGTCCACGTGCAATCGGGAGTCACGCTCTTTCGCGACTTGCTAAAAAGCGTGTTTGGTCAGGACCTCGCTTGCCGCCTGCCCAAACGGGTACTCCCGGTCTCGACCTCGCCACCGACGGACCTAGCCACCCTTTTCGATGCAGAGGTTGAGGAGATCAAGGGGCTCCTGCAACCCGGCCGGCGGCGTCGGATAGAAGCCATGGCACGCTTGCGCCCGCTCGCGATCCTGGATGCGACGATACTTGGTGAGAAAGGCCAACCCAGCGAGGGTGACCTCCGGCGAATAGGAAAGGAGCTCACGCAAGGCAAGCCTTGGGCCGTTGTTTTCCAGGGCGTCGCAGCCGTCGAGATTACAGCAGATGGTACTGGACCGAGTTTGTCCCTGCGCCTGTCGAAGAAGGAAGGCATCCCGATTCACCTCGTTCCCGAGGGCACACCTGGAGCATCGGTCGTCGCTGTTAGGCGCGTAAATGAGCTTGGATTCTACAACATGGGGGCGAAGGAGCTTGCTGAAAAGGTCGGGCTTACTGTACCGAAGCTGATTGCTGTTGTAGATCACTCGCGCCTACGCGATAATCCTGAATACTACAAGGAGTTCAGGATCGGCAGCCAGTTGCACAAGCGCTACTCCCAGAAGGCTATTGAGGCGATCAAGAAGGTTCTGGAAACTGAAAGTGTGGACGAGATCTGGGCAAAGCGCAAGAAGGCGAGGACATGACTACCTTCACTGAATCCACAGTTGAAGAAGCCGCCCTCGCTTGGCTCAGGGGCATTGGCTGGCAGGTCGTGTACGGCCCCGACATTGCGCCAGACGTGTTGGCGGCGGAGCGACGCGACTATGGCGAGGTGGTACTCTCGCAGCGGCTACGCAATGCACTCGTACGCCTCAATCCCGACCTCCCGGCCGAGGCGATCGAGGACGCCTTCCGCAAGATGACGCAGCCCGAAGGGGCGGACCTGATCCAACGCAACCGCCATCTGCACCGGCTGCTGGTGGATGGTGTGACCGTCGAGTACCGCGACGCCGATGGCGGGATCCGCGGCGCGCAGGTGCAGGTGATCGATTTCGACGACCCCGACAACAACGACTGGCTTGCAGTCAACCAGTTTGCGGTGGTAGAGAACCGCCACAGCCGCCGTCCCGATATCGTGCTCTTTGTCAACGGCCTACCGCTGGGGGTTATCGAACTCAAGAACCCGGCGGACGAACAAGCCTCCATTTGGAGCGCCTTTAGGCAGCTTCAGACCTACCAAGCAGAGATCCCTTCCCTGTTCACCTTCAACGAAGTGCTGGTGATCTCGGATGGCGTGGAAGCGCGCGTTGGTCCCCTAGGCGCAGGGCGGGAGTGGTTGAAGCCCTGGCGCACCATCACTGGCAAGGAGCTGGCCTCAAAGACGATGCCGCAGTTGCAGGTGGTGATCGAAGAGCTGGTTAACCCTCGCCGCCTCCTCGATCTAGTTCGAGACTTCATCGTATTTGAGGACGACGGGAGCGGGCGGCCAGTTAAAAAAATGGCAGGCTACCACCAGTTCCACGCGGTGCAGGTGGCCGTGGCCGAGACGCTTCGCGCAACACACCCAACGCAGGCTGACCACGCAGCCGAGGAACCCGGTAGATGCCAAACTGACCGGAGGCCGGACGTCAAACCGGGTGACCGTCGCGTGGGCGTGGTCTGGCAC
>CALJDH010000032.1 GCA_938023895.1 uncultured Aliiroseovarius sp. | reverse complement strand
ATGGCGATGCGCTGGCGTTGACCGCCGGAAAACTCATGCGGATAGCGGTGCATGGTGTCGGGGTCGAGGCCCACTTCTTCCATGATCTCCGCCACCATCTCGCGCCGGTTGCGGCCCGGTTCCAACCCGTGCACGGATAAGCCCTCGGCGATGATTTCCTCGGCGGTCATGCGGGGTGACAGCGATCCATAGGGGTCTTGGAACACGATCTGCATGTCGCGGCGCAGGGGTTGTAACTGACGTGACTTCAATCCCTGAATACCGTCGCCCATGAACAAAATCGGTCCGTCCGAGCTGATCAACCGCATCACAGCCAGCGCCAGTGTGGTCTTGCCCGATCCGCTTTCGCCAACGATGCCAATGGTTTCCCCAGCGCGGACGTTGAAGGTCGCGGCGTTTACCGCCTTGATGTGGCCCACGGTGCGGCGCATCAATCCGCGATGAATGGGGAACCAGATGCGTAGGTCTTTGGCGCTTGCGATTTCGGGGGCGTCAGCGGGGACGGGATCGGGGCGACCATGCGCCTCGGCGCCCAGCAGCATCTTGGTGTAGTCGTGCTGCGGGTTCTCGAACACTTCGGCGGTGGGGCCGGCCTCGACAATCTCGCCGTCTTTCATAACGCAGACGCGATCGGCGATCTTACGGACGATGCCAAGGTCGTGGGTGATGAACAGAAGGCTCATCCCCTCGCTTTCCTTCAGATCTGCCAGCAGGTCGAGGATCTGGGCCTGAATGGTCACATCTAGCGCTGTGGTGGGTTCGTCGGCAATCAGCAGCTCAGGGCCATTGGCCAACGCCATTGCGATCATTACGCGCTGGCGCTGCCCGCCGGACAGCTGGTGCGGGTAGTTGACCAGCCGTGTTTCCGCGTCGCGAATACCGACCTTATCCAGCAGTTCCAGAATGCGGGCGCGCACGGCGTCTCCGGTCAGGCCCTGATGCAGTTGGATCGACTCCGCCATCTGCTTTTCGATCGTGTGCAGCGGGTTCAGCGAGGTCATCGGCTCTTGAAAGATGAAGCTGATGTCATTGCCCCGCACGTCGCGCAGGTCGGACTTGGACGCGCCGATCATCTCGCGCCCCTCATAGGTGATGGACCCCGTCACTTCGGCGCTGTCGGGCAGAAGTGACACGGTGGACAGGGCGGAGACGGATTTTCCCGACCCGCTTTCGCCCACCAAGGCTACGGTCTCGCCTTTCTCAACGTTGAAGCTGATCCCGCGCACGGCGGGGTGGCTTTGGCCGTCCTGTCGGAAGCTGACGCTCAGGTTGTTGACGGTCAGAAGGCTCATTGGAAGGTCTTTCTTGGGTCAAACGCGTCCCGCACGCCTTCGAAAATGAAGACGAGCAGCGACAGAAGGATCGAGAAGGTCATGAAGGCGGTAAAGGCCAGCCACGGGGCTTGCAGGTTTTGCTTTGCCTGACGGGTCAGCTCGCCCAGGGAGGGGGCTGAGGACGGCAGGCCGAAGCCAAGGAAATCCAGCGTGGCCAGCGTCGAAATCGTGCCGGTGATGATGAAGGGCAGCATGGTCAGCGTGGCGACCATCGCGTTGGGCAACACGTGGCGGAACATGATCACGCGGTTCGAGACGCCAAGCGCGCGGGCGGCGCGGACGTATTCGAAATTGCGGGCACGTAGGAATTCGGCGCGGACGACGCCGACAAGGGCAGGCCAGCCGAACAGGACCGTGACAAAGACCAGCAGCCAAAAACTTCGCCCAAGGATCGCGAACAGGATGATGATCACATAAAGCGATGGGGTCGAGGCCCAGATCTCCAAAATCCGTTGGAAGATCAGGTCGATCCATCCGCCGAAATAACCCTGAATTGCGCCTGCGGTGATACCGATGACTGAGGTCAGGATCGTCACCACGACGGTAAAGAATACGGACAGTCGGAAGCCATAGATCACGCGGGCCAGCACGTCGCGTGCGGTGTCGTCTGTACCCAGAAGGTGCTGCGCATCGGGCGCGCTGGGGGCGGCGCCGTCGATGTCGTTGATGGTCGTGTAGCTATAGGGGATCGGTGGCCAGATCAGCCAACCTTTGTTGATCGGTTCGCCTTCGACGGTGCCGGTCTTGGCCTCGGCAATCACGCCTTCGGGGTCGTCCCAACAGGCCTGTGACCCTTGGGCGATGATCAGGCATTGCACCTCGATATCCCCATAGACGGCCTCGGTCTTGAAGTCGCCGCCGAACGCGGTTTCGGGGTAGAACTTGACCACGGGCGTATAGAAGCCGCCATCGTATTTCACCAAGATCGGTTTGTCGTTTGCCAGAAGCTCGGCGAACAGGGACAGTCCAAACAGGATCGTGAACAGGATCAGAGACCAGAAGGCACGGCCATTGCGGCGGAAGTTGCGCCAGCGGCGTTGGTTGAGGGGAGACAGCGCCATGATCAGACCTCGCGCCCTTCAAAGTCGATGCGGGGATCGACAAAGACATACATGAGGTCCGATAGGATGCCGACCAGCAGGCCCAGTAGGCCGAAGACGAAAAGCGTTCCGAAGATCACCGGATAGTCGCGGGCCAGTGCGGCCTCGTATCCCAGACGGCCCAGCCCATCCAGCGAGAAGAGCGTTTCGATAATGACCGAGCCGCCGAAGAACACGCCCAGAAAGACTGAAGGGAAGCCCGCAATCACGATCAGCATCGCGTTGCGGAAGACGTGGCCGTACAGCACCTTGTTTTCGGCCAGACCCTTGGCGCGGGCGGTGACCACATACTGCTTTTTGATCTCGTCCAGAAAGCTGTTCTTGGTCAGCAGCGTCAGCGTTGCGAAACTTGCGATGGTTGAGGCCAGAACCGGCAAGGTGATGTGCCAGAAATAGTCCACGACCTTGCCCCACAGCGACAGCTCTTCCCAGTTGTCGGATGTCAGGCCACGCAGCGGGAACCACTGCAGATACGACCCGCCTGCGAACAGCAC
>CALJDH010000031.1 GCA_938023895.1 uncultured Aliiroseovarius sp. | reverse complement strand
GGCGCAGGGGCCGAGGTCGTCATTGAAGAGTTCATGGAAGGCGAGGAAGCGTCCTATTTCATCCTGTGTGACGGCAAGACCGCGCTGCCCATCGGCACCGCGCAGGACCACAAGCGTGTGGGTGACGGCGACACCGGGTTGAACACCGGTGGCATGGGGGCTTATTCGCCTGCGCCGGTTCTGACCGACGAAATCGCCGCCCGCGCCATGCGTGAAATCGTGCAGCCCACCGTGGACGAGATGGCCAAGCGCGGCACACCCTATCAGGGGGTCCTTTATGCGGGCTTCATGATCAAGGACGGTCAGGCGCGGTTGGTGGAATACAATGTGCGGTTCGGTGATCCAGAATGTCAGGTTTTGATGATGCGTTTGGGGGCTCAGGCACTGGACCTGATGCTGGCTTGCGCCGAGGAACGTCTGCATGAAGCGCAGGTGAACTGGGCCGATGATCACGCGATCACTGTCGTGATGGCAGCCAATGGCTATCCGGGATCGTACGAGAAGGGCTCGGTGATCAACGGCTTGGATGCGCTGCCGGAAGATTCGAAGAACATGGTGTTTCACGCAGGCACGACCGAAGTGGACGGCAAGATCACGGCTTCGGGTGGGCGCGTTCTGAATGTCACCGCGCGTGGCGACAGCCTGCAAGACGCCCGCGACCGGGCCTATGCGATGATCGAGGGGATTGACTGGCCCGAGGGCTTCAACCGCTCGGATATCGGCTGGCGCGCGCTCTAGTCTTCGGCTTTCGATGACTCGCTACGCGAGCCTGTCGGGGGCTTTGCCCCTTGCGCCAAATCTTCGATTTGACGCCACCCCAGGATATTTCAGACAAGAAAAAAGGTCAGTCGCAGCGTAGCGCTGCGGCGAGGCTACTTGGACCGGTGTATTTGTCGATCGGACCAATCTCGAATTCGCCGTCGATCAGGCGTGCTTCCATGACGCGGGACCAGTTGGCGCTGGCGGTGACAACCACCGGCGGTTGGTCGGGGCAGATGCGCACCCCGCCTTCGATGTCGGGGCTGCCATATTTGTGGTTGGTCAGCCCGCCTACAGAAGCGATTTCTTTGAAGGCCAGCGGCTCTTGCGATGCATCCACAGTTACCAACCGCAAACGCCGGGCCAAATGAGGGCGGTCAACATAGGCGATCTCGTCCAGCCCGTCGCCGTTGAAATCGGCAATCCCGGCCACGGCCAGCCAGCGGTGGCGCGTGCCGATGGGGGCGTTGTTACCCAGAGCAGTCAGCGTGCCACCCTGCAGCCCAAAGATACGGATCATTGCGCCGGTGTTGTCACCACTGAAAACCGTGACGACCTCGGGCGCGCCGTCCCCGTCGACGTCATGCAGGCGCGGGGCGGTGTCTTCGAAAACGCCCCCGGTCACGCGTGCCAAAAGACGGGTGCCATCACCCAGCGCGACCTCAAGAGCGCCGTATTCTCCGCCCGGCACGGCGCCGTGTCCATAGCGATCCGTCGGCTCAACGTAGCGCGCTGCGGCAATGTCGGCCGCAGCAGGGGCGGCCAGACACAGGGATAGAAGTGCGGCTGCGACGCCGCGCATCAGATCTGTTTTTCGGGCATATGCACGACCAACCCGTCCAGGTCATCCGTAACCTTGATCTGGCAAGTCAGGCGCGAGCGGGCGGCGTCGGGCTCGAACGCGAAGTCCAGCATGTCTTCTTCCATCGCATCCTTCGCGGGGATCTTTTCGATCCAGGCGTTGTCCACATAGACATGGCAGGTCGAGCACGCACAGGCCCCACCGCAGTCGGCTTCGATGCCGGGGATGTTATTGTCGCGGGCGCCTTCCATCACGGTCAGGCCGGGGGCAACGTCCACGACATGTTCGGTTCCGTTGTGCTCGATATAGGTGATCTTCGCCATGTGGCCTCTCCGTTCTCTGGCGTTTCACGTGCGATTTGAAGGGCGCACGGGCTACGGTCATTTCATTCGACAGACCAGATAGCAACGATAAGGCGCTTTTTCGAGCCTAAAAGCGGCGAAAAATGTCGCATGAGATTTACAAAGATGATTGAGGTCCGAATAGGGAAAACCCATCCAGAGCGCTCTGAATGGGTTTTCAGTCTAACCAGACAGAACAGCAGCGGCTGTTCAGAACAGGCTTACGATGAATTCGGCAACGCCAAGCGTGAACGGATCAATTTGCATCAGCCATGCACCGGCTTGTTCAATCACTCCACCCTCAGCAAGGCTTTCAAGCCGTGCGGAGTAGCTGGAAACACCAACCTGACTTACGATAATACCTTTGAACAAAACAAATCCAATCAGAGCGAGCAGTATCGCACGCAGCGGAAATCCGCGGCTTTTGTAGCTTCCGGTTTCTGGAACTAAAAGCCCGTCACGCTCAACCAAGTGAACATAGCCTCGGGCCAATTTGTGATGACGGCGATCAATCTGCCGCACGCGTTTTTCAAAATCTCTTACTTGAGCATCGGCCATGGTCAACTTCCCCCAGTTGAAGAGCCAGAATTAAAAATGGTTACAATTGTCAGATTAAAGCAAATTTGTGGCAATTACTAGGAAACCCACTGTTTCCCGCCACATTTTCATCATTTTTTCTGCAAAATCAACGTGGTCCAGTCCCCGATTTCTTCACGCAAGGTCAACTTGAACCCGCTTTGAGTGTAGGCCGCCAGTACATCTTCAGCCTGAGGGTTAAGAATCCCCGACAAGATCGCATAGCCATTTTCACCGATATTCCGGCCCATATCCGGGGCCAGACCGATCAGTGGTCCCTTCAGAATGTTCGCAAAAACAAGATCGAACGGAGCCCGCGCGGCAATCCCGTCGGCTCCGAACCCTGCAGCTTCAATGCACTCGACGCGATCCTCAAGCGCATTGGCCGTCACGTTGGCACGGGCAACATCCACGGCGACCTCATCAATGTCGCTGGCAATCACGGGGTTGGGCCAAATCTTGGCCGCTGCCATGGCAAGAACAGCCGTGCCGCAGCCGATATCCGCCACGTTTTCACCCACAAAGCCACCTTGGGCCAAGTGATCCAAAGCCCGTAGGCAGCCCAGGGTGGTGCCGTGATGCCCTGTCCCAAAGGCCATCGCCGCATCAATCAGCAACCCGATCTTATCTTCTGGCAGGGATGCTGCATCATGACTGCCGTAGACGAAGAAACGGCCCGCTTCGACGGGGGCCAGCTCGCGTTTCACATGCGCCACCCAGTCGACCTCGGGCAGTTCGGACACACTGAAATCATTCGCGCCATGCATAGAAGCCAGCAGCGCAAGCCCAGCCGCATCGGGTTCTTCGACAAAATAGCCTCCGACCTCCCAGATTCCGCTGTCATCTTCGACCTCGAACACACCGATGCCCGTGGGTTCCGGCACAAGGTTTTCCATCGCCAGCCCAAGGGCTTCGGCGTCATCTTGTCCATTCACGGTGGTCAAAGCGGTCCAAGTGGGCATGTTGTGTCCTTTCAAACAAGCCCTTGTGCCCTAGCGCCCCGATCTGGGCGGGTCAAGCATCTGGCGGGGATGTGTCTGAACTTGTCGCGCTGCGCCATGCCTCGATCTGAGCGGCAACTTCGTTCATATGTACATCGCCATTGAAAGCGGATTTTTCGATCGGGCAATAGTCATAGGCGTCGATCAGCAACAGCAACCCGTGTTCGGTCACAAGCACGCCTTCCATATGGCTCCACGAGATCAGCACCTCATACCCCGGATGCGTGATCCGCATCCCCAGCGGAGACAGCACGATCCGCGCCACTCCTTCGCGCATCCGCGACCGGCTGAGTGTTTTGATATAGGAGTTCCGGCTTTGTCGGATAACCAACAGCCCCGCGCCCATCAGCAACATGAAGGACAGAAGGGTCCACATACTGGCATCACTGGCAAACGTAACAATGGCCGAGACGCATACGAAGGCGGCGATCAGGATGGTCGTTCGGACCTGCCTGCCCCACCCTTCAGCGCGCCGCCGTCGTTCGGCAGAAAGAGCACGCAGGGCATAGTCGATGTCAATCGCGTCGAAGCGCGAATAGAACTCTAGATTGGTGCTCAAATCGGATCTCTTGAATGAATACAGGACACAAAATCAGCGCCCACCATAAGGCGAACATGGCCAATGTGTCAGATTGCAGATGATCCGACGAGTAAGGAAACTCCGACCCTTTCAAGGGCGTGCCGTTTCCCGCCTATCCTGCCGCACGCGCCTGCATATGGGTCAGGATCGTTTCATTGCCCTTTTCAGGGTGGCGTGGGATCAGCAAGGCCAAGCCAAGCGAAACGCCAGCCATAGCAGCGGCCAGTCCGAACACAGCCCCCGGCGACACCACCCAGAGATATCCAAGCAGCGCAGGCAGGAAGACGGCCGCAATGTGGTTGATGGTAAAAGCGACAGCGGCCGTGGGGGCAATATCCTGCGGATCGGCGATCTTCTGGAAGTAGGTTTTCAGCGCAAAGGCCAGCGCGAAGAACAGATGGTCAAGCACATAGAGTGCAGCCGCCAGCACCACGCCCCAGCCGAAATAGTAAATTCCGCCATAGGCAAGGAACACGCAGATCAGACCGACATACTCGAACGCCAGCGCGCGCCGCTCGCCCCAGACAGAAACGGCTTTCCCCATCAAAGGGGCGAAGAAGATGTTGGCAACATAATTTATCAGAAACAGCGCCGTGACCTCGTGCACTTCGAAGCCGAAGCGCTCGACCATCATGAAGGCCGCGAAGACCACGAAAATCTGACGCCGCGCACCCGCCATAAATTGCAGCGCATAGTACAGCCAATACCGGCGGCGCAGCACGAATTGCTTCAGTTGCGGCTCGGGGCTTTCGAACTGCGGATAAGCGAAATAGGCGAAGATCGCGATGGCCAGCGTGGTGCCGCCCGCGATCATGTAGACAAGGTTGTAGCTCAGGTCGAAGGTCTTCCACGTCAGCACCAAAAGGCCATAGCTGACCAGCGCTGCCGCCGACCCGATCGACATGATCCAGCCCAGCATTTGCGGCGCCTTCTTCTTGTCGATCCATTGCAATTGAAGCGACTGATTCACCGTTTCAAAATAGTGAAACCCGATCGAGCTGAGCATTGTCACGGTCAGGATGCCGCCAAAACTCGGGAACCACGCGGTGATTGCGGTCGCTGCACCCAACAGGCCCAATGACACAACGCCCAACACCTGTTCCCGAAACAGCATCAACAGGGCGATCACGCCAATGGCCAAGAAGCCCGGAATTTCGCGCACGGTGTGCAGCCAACCGATCTCGACCCCGGTGAAGTCCGCCGCCTCGATCACGAAGTTGTTCAGAAGCGCCGACCAAGTGAAGAACGCAATCGGCATCCCTGCCGCCATCAGCATCAACAGGAAGATGGGGCGCCGCCAGAAGGGCAGCGTGCGAGCTTCGTCAAGGGTCAGGATCTGGTGTCTCATCCGCCTGCCTTACGCCCGAAATCGAGCTTTGGCGAGCGCAAATCGCATTCACAAATGCATATGCGTTTCTGACATAGGTCAAGGTGACGCCCGACCACGACGCTAAAACTGCGCCAACTTGAAGGAGGCCCTAATGGACATCGTCCCCCTGATCGACCGCATCGGAGAGAACCCGACAGCCGCCCTGTTCGGCCTGATCACTGGCATCGTCTTTGGCGTTTCGGCCCAGCGCTCGCGCTTTTGCCTGCGCGCAGCCGCGGTCGAGTTCGCACGGCGAATGATGGATAGTTCGGTCGCTGTGTGGCTTCTGACCTTCTCGACCGCGCTGGTCTGGGTTCAGGGCGCAAACCTAATGGGTCTGATGCGGACCGAGGACGCGCGCATGATGGCCGTCACCGGCAGTTGGTCTGGCGCAATCATCGGCGGGCTGTTGTTCGGGATCGGCATGGTGCTGGCACGCGCCTGTTCCGGCCGATTGCTGGTCTTGGCCGCCACGGGCAACCTGCGTTCCGTCGTATCCGGCCTGATCTTCGCCGTGGTCGCACAGATGAGCCTGCACGGCTGGCTCGCCCCCACCCGCGACAAGCTTGCCCGCCTTTGGATGACCGAGGGCGGTGTGAACGTAAACCTGCTGAACTTGGCTGGCCTGCCTGACTGGTCTGGTCTTGCATTGGGATTGATGACGGCAGTCTTGGCCATCGTGATCGCCCGCAAAGCAGGCCTCGGCCCGCGCCGCCTGATCTTCGGCTCGGGCGTTGGGTTTGCCGTGGCGCTTGGCTGGGTGCTGACCTATCAACTGTCCCTTGCCGCGTTCGAGCCTGTATCCGTCACCTCGGCCACCTTCTCGGGCCCGTCGGCCAACACGCTTATGTTCTTCCTTGTGTCGAATCCAGTGCTGGAATTCGACGTGGGTCTTGTGCCCGGCGTCGTCATCGGGGCCTTCGTCGCCAGCTGGCTGGCCGGAGAGTTCAAGTTCCAAGGGTTCGAGGGCGAGGCCAACATGCGTCGCTCCATGACCGGCGCGGTCTTGATGGGCTTCGGCGCGATGCTGGCCGGCGGCTGCGCGATCGGCGCAGGCGTCACAGGTGGCTCGATCTTCGTCGGCACCGCATGGCTTGCGCTTTTGTGCATGTGGATTGGGGCGATGGTGACAGACGC
>CALJDH010000030.1 GCA_938023895.1 uncultured Aliiroseovarius sp. | reverse complement strand
CGACGCCAATGACGACGGCGTGCTGGACGCAGAAGAACTGGCCGCCGCACAAGAGGCCGGCCTGATCCCCAACGAAGCCTAACTAACTACCCACCCCACCACTCACAAAAGCAAGCGCCCGCCGGTGAAAATCGGCGGGCGCAATTTGTTGGATCGGCGGACCCTTGACTTCAGCCTGCATATCGAGATATCTCGATTTATGGACATCGAGAAGTCACTTGCCGCCTTAAACAATCCAGTCCGCCGCCAAATATTGGAGTGGCTGAAGGATCGCTCTAATTTTCCTCCTGCACTACCAGGCCACGAAGATCTGGAAGGTGTTTGTGTCGGATATATTCAGGAAAAGGCAAAGCTCTCTCAATCCACCATCTCGAACTACATGGGACTGCTAAAACAAGCTGGTTTCGTGCGCTCAGAACGCCATGGGCAATGGACGTTCTACCGACGCGATGAAGAAAACATCAACGCGTTTCTCGCCGCCATCCAAAACGAACTGACAAAGCCGTAGTCCAAGCGGAAGGACCGCGCCCAAGGCCCAAACTCGGCAAGCTGACGCGATATATCGAAATATACCGATGGAGTGATAAAGTGACCACACCCGAAGCAACCAGACTACTGGCCCAGCCGCTTGACCTCCCTTGCGGCGCTCAACTGAAGAATAGGTTGGTGAAAGCAGCCATGTCAGACTCATTGGGAGATGGCGCTGGGAACCCAACCCAAGCGCAAATGCGATTGTACGAACGATGGGCAGACGGAGGCGCGGCGTTGTCTCTGATCGGCGAGGTGCAAGTCGGCCCAGATTATCCCGAGAAACCCGGAAACTTGGTTCTGGACCCCGATTCCGACCTACCCGCCCTGAAGAAGTTGGCAAAGTGCGGCTCGACAAACGGGGCACATATCTGGCCGCAGCTCGGCCACGCTGGCGCGCTTGCACATGGGCCCATCAGTACACCCAAAGGACCGTCGCCATTGGATGTTGAGGGCTTGAAATGCGATGGCATGTCTTTGGATGAAATCCATGATCTACCTCGGGCTTACGCACAAGCAGCGTTGCGCGCGCTGGAAGCTGATTTTGGTGGTGTTTTGATCCACGCCGGTCACGGGTTTCTGCTCAGTCAGTTCTTGTCCCCCCTCTTCAACCGCCGCGAGGATGCGTATGGAGGCGCTGTCACAAACCGCTTCAGAATCATCGGCGAAGTAATTGATGCTGTCCGGCAGGCCGTTGGGCCAACCTATCCAATTGGCATCAAGATCAACTCGACCGACAATCTTGAAGGCGGTTTGTCAACAGAAGATGCGCTAGAGGTTGTGCGGTTGATCGACGAAACAACAATTGATCTCATTGATGTCAGCGGCGGCACGTACTTTCCCGGCGCAGCATCGAGTTCAGATGGAAAATCGACATCAGGCCCCTACTTCGTCGACTTCGCCAAACGCGCCAAGAAGCTAACCTCGATTCCCATTGCTCTGACTGGTGGATTTGCGACCCGTGAGCAAGCCGCGCGTGCTTTGCAAGACGGCTCAGCAGATGCCATTGGCGTTGCCCGAGCGATGGCGTTGGACCCGGAACTGGCGAACAAGTGGCTCAGTGATGGAGGTGGCGACCCCGAGTTTCCCCTATTTGACAAACCACCACAGGGCAGTGTTACCGCCTGGTATTCCATGCGCCTGACAGCCCTTAGCGAAGACTGCGAGGGCCAGTTCGATCAGAGTCCTGAAGATGCCTTGGATGCCTACGAACTGCGGGATGCCCGGCGTTGTGAAATTTGGCAAAACCGCTTTGGCTAAAGGTGGAGCGAAGCCCGTCCTTCGCCAAGCTGCGGTGCGATGGCAGTTTTGGACTTTCCCCACCAACTTCCTTGAAAAAGCCCGCCGGAAAGCGGGCTCTTTCTGTTTTCGGGTTAATGCACCACAGCATCCTCAGGCGGTTGCCGGTTCGAGCTGGACACCCGATCTCCGACCAACAGCCCATCGGCCCCGGCGCTGACTGTGATGGTGTCGCCATCCATCACATCGCCTGCCAGCAGCATTTCTGCCAGTTGGTTCTGCAAAGCCCGCTGGATGACGCGTTTCAGCGGGCGGGCACCAAAGACGGGGTCATAGCCCTCGTCCGCCAGCCACTTCATCGCGGCCTCGTCCAGATCCAGCGAGATGTTGCGGCGACCCAGACGTTTGGTCAGACGACCCAGCTGGATTTCCACGATGCCGTCCATGTCTTCACGCGACAGACGATCAAAGATGATCGTTTCGTCCAGACGGTTCAGGAACTCGGGGCGGAAATGCGCCCGCACCGCGTCCATCACGTCACGCTTCGCGTCCGAGGCATCGGCCCCATCCGGCAGCTGGCTCAGCGCCTGCGCGCCAAGGTTCGAGGTCAGGATGATCAGCGTCTGTTTGAAGTCCACAGTCCGGCCCTGCCCGTCGGTCAGGACACCATCGTCCAAAACCTGCAGAAGCACGTTAAACACGTCCGGATGCGCCTTCTCGACCTCGTCGAACAGCACGACCTGATAGGGCCGACGCCGCACGGCTTCGGTCAGCACGCCGCCTTCGTCATAGCCGACATAGCCCGGAGGCGCACCGATCAGACGGGCGACCGCGTGTTTCTCCATGAACTCGGACATGTCGATGCGTACCATCGCGCTGTCGTCGTCAAACAGGAAGTCTGCCACGGCCTTGGTCAGCTCGGTTTTACCCACGCCAGTCGGCCCGAGGAACAGGAACGAACCAAGCGGCCGGTTCTCGTCATTCAGACCGGCACGCGCGCGGCGCACGGCGTTGGACAGAGCGGTCACAGCCGACGTCTGGCCAATCACACGACGGCCAAGCTCTTCTTCCATGCGCAGAAGCTTCTCGCGCTCGCCTTCCAGCATTTTCGAGGTCGGAATGCCCGTCCAACGTTCGACCACCGAGGCGATCTGTTCGGGACGCACGGCTTCCTCGACCATCATCTCGGCCTCGGCGCCTTCGGCTTCTTCCAGCTTCTTTTCCAGACCCGGAATGACGCCGTAGGACAGCTCGCCAGCTTTCGCCAGATTGCCTTCGCGCTTGGCGGAATCCAGTTCGGCACGGGCACGGTCCAGCTGCTCTTTCAGCTCGCGTGCGCCTTCCAGCTTGTCGCGTTCGGACTGCCACTTCGCGGTAAGCGACGCGGACTTCTCATTGAGGTCCGACAGCTCGGCTTCCAACTTCTCAAGCCGGTCCTTCGACGCCTTGTCGTCTTCCAGACGCAGCGCTTCAGCCTCGATCTGCATTTGCAGGATCTGGCGGTCGAGCGCATCCAGCTCCTCGGGTTTCGAATCGACTTCCATCCGCAACCGGCTGGCCGCCTCGTCCACAAGGTCGATGGCCTTATCCGGCAAGAAACGGTCGGTGATATAGCGGTGCGACAGGGTCGACGCAGCCACCAAGGCGCTGTCCGAAATCCGCACGCCGTGGTGCAGCTCGTACTTTTCCTTGATGCCCCGCAGGATCGAGATCGTGTCTTCCACCGTCGGCTCTTCGACCATCACAGGCTGGAAGCGACGGGCCAAAGCGGCGTCTTTTTCCACATATTTACGGTATTCATCCAGCGTGGTGGCGCCCACGCAGTGCAGCTCGCCGCGGGCAAGCGCAGGTTTAATCAAGTTGGCCGCATCCATCGCGCCATCCGATTTACCGGCACCGACCAGCGTGTGCATTTCATCGATGAACAGGATGATTTCGCCGGCCGCATCGGTGACTTCGTTCAGAACGGCCTTCAGGCGCTCTTCAAACTCACCGCGATACTTCGCACCGGCAATCAGCGCACCCATATCCAGCGCCATCAGCTTTTTATTGCGCAAGCTTTCCGGCACATCGCCATTGATAATGCGCAGGGCCAAGCCTTCCGCAATCGCAGTCTTACCCACGCCGGGCTCGCCGATCAAAACCGGGTTGTTCTTGGTGCGGCGCGACAGCACCTGCATCGCGCGACGGATTTCTTCGTCACGCCCGATGATCGGGTCAATCTTGCCCTCGGCAGCGGCCTCGGTCAGATCGCGCGCGTATTTCGATAGCGCTTCATAGCTGTCCTCAGCGCTGGCACTATCCGCCGTGCGCCCCTGACGGATCTGGTTGATTGCGGCGTTCAGTTTCTTGGCGTCCACGGCACCGGCATCCAGCGCATCACGCGCACCGGATTTCACCACGGCCAACGCCGTCAGCAACCGCTCAACGGGGACAAAGCTGTCGCCCGCCTGTTTGGCCAGCTTCTGCGCTTCGTCGATCACGCTGGCCGTCTTGTTATCCATATAAACCTGAGCGCCATCGCCCGTCACCTTGGACAGCTTGCCAACGGCCGCGTCCACAGCCGCACGCACGCGATCAGGCGCGCCGCCTGCCTTGGTGATCAGATTGGCGCTCATGCCCTCTTCATCATCCATGAGGGCTTTCAGCAAATGTTCGGGAACCAGTCTCTGGTGGTTTTCGCGCATGGCGATGGTCTGTGCAGCCTGAATGAAGCCGCGCGACCGTTCAGTGAACTTCGACAAATCCATGTCACTCTCCTTTTCAAGC
>CALJDH010000029.1 GCA_938023895.1 uncultured Aliiroseovarius sp. | reverse complement strand
TGCAGGCGCGGTTTCAGGATCTGCCAGAGGCGCAGGGTGATGTCCGCATCTTCGGCCGCATATTTCACCGCGTCTTCAAGCGGCACGCGGTCAAATGTGATCGCTGACTTACCCGTGCCCAACAGAGACTTGATCGAAATGGGCGTGTGCGACAAATACACTTCCGACAGCTTGTCCATACCGTGGCCATGCAGGCCAGCATTTTGGGCATAGGACATCAGCATCGTGTCGTCGATCGGGGCGACGTTCACGCCATAGCGCGCCAAAATCTTGGCGTCGTATTTCATGTTTTGGCCGATTTTCAGGATGGCCGGATCCTCAAGCATCGGTTTCAGCGCGGCAATCACCTGATCCAGCGGCAATTGCCCCTCGGCCAGATCCGAGCCGCCAAACAGGTCATCCGCCTGACTGGTTTTGTGGGTGAGCGGGATATAGCAGGCTTCCCCTGCCTCGACGGCCAGCGAGATGCCGACCAGATCGACCAGCATTTCGTTTAGGCCGGTGGTCTCGGTATCGAAGGCCACATAGCCGCGTGCATACACGCGGTCGATCCACGCGGACAGAGCGTCCATGTCCTTGACCCATTCGTATTTCTCGGGGTCGATGGGGGGCATTTCAGGCGTCACAGGGGTATCCGCCCCTTCTGGCTGTGCGATTTCGGGCGCGTCCAGCCCAAGCTTTCCTGCCACGCGGTTGGTCAGCGTGCGGAACTCCATTTCGGCAAGGAAATTCAAGAGCGTTTCAGGTTCGGGGTCTTTCAGTTCAAGATCCTCGAACGCCACGTCCAGATCCATCTGGTCGTCTAGCTTCACAAGCTGTCGGCTGACGCGGATCTGGTCGGCTTTCTCGATCAGGGTCTGGCGGCGCTTGGGCTGTTTGATTTCCTCGGCACGTTCCAAAAGCGTGTCGAGGTCGCCGAATTCATTGATCAGAAGCGCGGCGGTCTTGATGCCGATACCGGGCGCGCCGGGAACGTTGTCCACGCTATCGCCTGCCAGAGCCTGCACGTCGACCACGCGGTTGGGGCCGACGCCGAATTTCTCTTCCACGCCCTCGACGCCGATCCGTTTGTTCTTCATCGGGTCGAGCATCTCGACCCCGCCGCCCACAAGCTGCATCAGGTCTTTGTCTGACGACAGGATCGTGACGCGACCGCCTGCCTCGTCCGCTTGGCGGGCAAGGGTGGCGATGATGTCGTCGGCCTCGAACCCTTCGACCTCGATACAGGCGATGTTGAAGGCACGGGTGGCGTCGCGGGTCAGCGGGAATTGCGGGCGCAGGTCTTCGGGTGCCGGGGGACGGTTTGCTTTGTATTCAGGGTAGATGTCACTGCGGAAAGTCTTGCCGGAATGGTCAAAGATCACGGCCACATGGGTCGGCGCGTCGGCGCCTGCGTTGTCTTCGACGAACTTGAACAGCATGTTACAGAACCCGGCCACGGCGCCAATGGGCAACCCGTCAGATTTGCGCGTCAGCGGAGGCAGCGCGTGATAGGCACGAAAGATGAAGGCCGATCCATCGACCAGATGCAGATGACAACCCTTGCCAAAGCTCATTGGAATTCCCCCTGAAACGCGTGTGACCAGTTAAGACGCAAAAGGCCGCGAGGCACCAGCCCGCGGCCCGGATTTAAGTGCAGCCCGGCAGAAATCAGGCGGCTTTGTCGTCGTCTGCGTGATCCTTGTGGACGAACTTGCAATCGCAATAGGGGCATTCCACCCAGCCATGTTCGTTCGGGATCTGCAGATAGACGCGCGGATGGCCCAGCGCGCCCTCGCCGCCGTCGCAAGAGACCTTGTAGCTGTCAACAATCTTGGTTTCAGGAGCCGGTTGGGTCATGTGAGACACCTCTGTCATTTGTGTTGGTCTATTTACGCCCCGCGCGGGTGGTGCCGCAAGGGCGAACCGTCAATCCGTGCGCGATACCATGCGCCCGATGGGTCGACCTGCCAGAATATGAACGTGCAGGTGCGGAACCTCTTGCACGCCATGCTCGCCCGCGTTGGAGATCAGTCGGTAGCCATCGCCATCATGCCCCGGTTCGACGCCCAGAAGTGCGCAGACCTTGCCTACGGCACGGGTGAAGCCCACGATTTCTGCGTCCGAACCTTCGGCGGCCAGATGATCGAACGTCACATACGGGCCTTTAGGAATCACCAGAACGTGGTGAGGAGCTTTTGGCATGATGTCCTTGAACGCCAGCGCGTAGTCATCTTCATAGACCGTGTCATTCGGGATCTCGCCGCGCAGGATCTTGGCGAAGATATTCTGGTCGTCATAGCTGTAGGGCATTGATCAGTCCTCAAACAGGTGATTGGTCTGTGCGATCTGAAGCGCCTCGTCGGGCTGGATCGACAGGAATTGCGAAATGGCGAGCGCGTTTTCCGGCGCCTCGCGCAGCTCGCTGATGCGATAGTAATTTTGAAAGCCTGCGTCCCGAATCCGGTCGCTTTCGCCCGTCACATCCGCGCGGATCGTGGGCAATAGACGGTCCATCGCGGCTTTCGAGGTGTTCTCGCCCGCAAGCCCAATACGGATGGCATGCCCGGCCAGATAGTCGTCCGTGAAGACGCTTTCGACTTCCAAAAGCCGTGTGGTGCAGCGATCCGCGAAGAAGTCCTGAAACATCTCCATATTCTTGGGGTCCATGCAGACGACCATGCGATCAGTATTGTAATACTCGAACAACATCCGCATCAGTGCCCGGCGATGGCGCGCGCGTTTGCCCATTTGGGTCTGAATACCGCCCAGATCAGGCATCGAGCAGCTATCTTCGTCAAACAGGTACTCGATGGTCTCGATCCCTGTGACCTCTTTGATCTTGTGGACCAGACGTTTGGCCACATGCCATTTCTTGGCCACGACGATCAGAAGCTCACGCTCACGGCCCAAGCTGGCTTCAGCCTCCCAGAAACGCGGGGCGAACCGTACGCCATTGCGGCCCCGGCTGGTCAAGAAGCGAAACAGGCTGCGCCCTTCGTTCGATATCTGAAACTCGACACCCTTCGCCGCGTAGAGATCCCCCAACCGCTGCTTCAGCTCGCTCGCCTCGGGGCTGATCTTGCGGGCGAACAGAAAGTCCTGGCTCAGCAGCAAGTCATAGTGATCGTTATAGAAGGTCACCGGCATCCCATAGTCGGTGAACATCAGAAACGTCAGCGTGCTGGTCCGGATTTCAGTGTCCGGTACCAAGTGGCGCACGATGGTCTGAAAGAAGGTTTCGTCCGGGATCCAAGTGGTGCGGAAGAAGCGCATCACGTCTTTGCGCTCTTGGCAGAACTTCATCACCCATTCGACGGTGCGCCGGCGCAGACACCACCATTGGCTACCGATCATCACCTGAATGTCGGCCGGAATTTCGCGCGTCAGGCCCAGCTTCTTTTGCAGCTGGAAGGATGTGTAAAACAGCTTCTTGTGTTTGCGTTCGTTCAGGAAGTGGCGATAGATCAGCCGCTCTTCCTTCATGCCGGTCTTGATCCAGTCGCTTTCGAAGAAATCGAAGCTTTCGATATAGTCGACGTCTTCGCGGTCCAACAGGTCATGGGCGTATTCGGCAGACTTGATCGCCATGCAATCGCCCGACAGCATGTAGAAATGCGTAGCGCGTGGGAAGGCCTCGAGCGCGGCTTCGACAGCGTTCAGGGTCGCCTGCACCAAGGACCATTCCCCCCAGCCGCATTTGATGCGCTTCGCCGCGAAAGTCACATTGGGATTGCCCTTTAGTGCGTCCTGAATCCGCTGATAGTCGGAAGGATTTGCGCGTGCATCGAAATGGATCGACATGTAGTCACCCGCCGCCGTCAGCTGCCGAGCCTGCGAAATGATGGCCTCGGGGTATTTGTGACACAACAAAATGAAGGCAATTTTGGCCATGTAACCGCGTAAGACCTCTGGGATTGACGATATCCCGACCTAAATAACGTGAACATCTATAAGAAAAACAGAGATTCTTTACTTTTTTCCGCAATCTGGTCACAAACAGACTAACTGCGCAGACCAAGTAATTAGAAGACGAGGTATTTTATGGGGTTTCCCGGCATCTGGATGACCGAAAGCGAAAGCGTAGTCTATCGCGTGGTTCCCAAATGTGCCTGTTCGACCATCGGGCAAATCATGTTCTATTCGGATCATGGCGAGTTCTTCGATGGCGACATTCACGACAGCAAAGACCGGATGCATAAGTGGGCGCAAGAGTACTCGCAACCGAAAATCGAAGCGAATGTGCTTGGCCACCAAAGCTATGCGTTTACCTGCGTGCGAAATCCCTACACGCGGATCCTGTCCAGCTTCTTTGACAAAATCTGTGGCATTCAGCGCAATGGCCGCCGCTATCGCGGCAATCTGGTGCCACTTCTGATCCAGAAGTATGGGATCGAGGTCGGCGACCCTGACACCGGGTTCGAGTTCGACCAGATCAAAAGCTTCCGCCGTTTCCTTCTGTTTGCACGCGACACCATCCGCTGGCGCAAACCTATGGAGCCGGACATTCACTGGTCGGCCATGTCGGGTCACGTCTCGACCTTCATTGTGAATGGTGGGCGCTACGATAACATTTTCTGGACCGAGAAGTTCAACGACGGCATGCAGTCTGTGCTGGATTCAATAGACACCCCGCATTCGGTGGACCTGAGCCAAATTCCGCGTTTCAACGAAAGCGAAGGGCATGGCCCCAAGCGCGCCCACCCGGTCGAGGACTATTTCGACGATCTGTCGATGCATCTGGTCTATGAGATCTTCAAACAGGACTTCGAGTTGTTTAAGTACGACTTCGAAAATCCCGGGAACAAAATGCCCATCGGCGAGATTGATCTGGACGAAGTCCACGCCAAATTGGGTGACTGATCCCCTTCTGACTGTGAAGGACAGCACATGAAAGCGCGCGTAAAATGGGCCGAGGCCCGCACCTTTATTGGCACCTCTGGCACGGGCCACAATATCGTTCTAGGCACCGGCCATGACGGCGCTGGCACGCCCGGCCCTAGCCCGATGGAACTGCTGTTGATCGGAACCGCGGGTTGTTCTGCCTACGACGTTGTGTCGATCCTGCAAAAACAACGCCAGCGCATTGAAGATGTCGATGTGGAAGTCGATGCCGAACGCGCCGAGACCGATCCTAAGGTCTTCACCAAGATCCACCTGCACTTCATCGTAAAAGGGCGTGGGGTCAGCGCGGACAAGGTGGAACGCGCCATTTCGCTGTCGGTGGATAAATACTGTTCGGCCTCGGCGATGATGGCCGCCTTGGCGAACGTCACCCATGATTTCGAGGTCGTGGACACCGAATAAGCTCCACCTCGCCCCCCCAAAAAAAAGAAAGCCCGGATCGCTTGATCCGGGCTTTTTCATTTGTTGGCTTAGATCAGCCCTTTCTCACGGAACAGCGCGGGCAGGTTGCGATCTGCGCGTGGCCCGATATGGCGGATCACTTCGCCTGCGACGGTGCAGCCCATCTCGCCACAGGTGCGTAGATCCGCACCCGTTGCCAGACCGTACAGGAAGCCAGCTGCAAACCCGTCCCCTGCCCCGGTGGCATCGACCGGGACGATGCGTTCAACTGGCACGTCGACACGTTCCCCTTCAGCAAGGATCGACACCCCGTCGCCCGAGCGCGTGCAGGCCACCAGCGGGCAGATCTCGGCTGTTTTCGCCATTGCCACTTCCAGATCATCGGTTTGGAACAGCGCTTTCAATTCTTCCTCGTTGCCGATCACATAGTCCAACTCGTGCTCGATCAGCATCAGGAAGTCGGTGCGGTGACGTTCGACGCAGAACGGATCAGAGATCGCGATCCCGGCCTTGCCGCCCGCTGCACGACAGGCACGGGCCATGGCGATGAACGCCTCTTTCCCTTTGTCTTTGTCGAACAAGTAGCCCTCCAGAAACACGATCTCGGCGTCCGCCGCGACCTCGGGGTCCACGTCGTCCGGACCCAGCTCGGCCGAAATACCCAGATAGGTGTTCATCGAGCGTTCGCCATCTGGTGACACAAAGATCATCGAGCGCGAGGTCGGCAGCTCGCCCCCCGGCACCGGCGGGTTCACGAAACGGGTGCCGTCCATCTCCATTGCGTCAGCGTAGAAATGGCCAAGCGCGTCGTCATGCACGCGGCCCACGAATCCGGTGGTCAGGCCCAGATTGCCAATCCCGGCGATCGTGTTCGCAACCGATCCACCCGCGGCCTGCTTGCGGTCCTGCATGGCGGCGTACAGCACCTCGGCGCGGTCTTTCTCGACCAGTTGCATGATGCCCTTCTCGATGCCCATCAGTTCCAGAAAGCTGTCATCGGCGGTGGTGATGACATCCACAACTGCGTTGCCAATCCCGACAACCTTGTACTTTTTCGTCATAAGTTCTTTTCCTCGAAGGGACAGAGGTCCCGAATAATGCAGTTCCCACACATTGGCTTGCGGGCCTTGCAGGTATAGCGCCCATGCAGGATCAGCCAGTGGTGCGCATGTTGTTGAAAGTCGGCGGGGATGTTGTCTTCGATCGCGCGCTCGACCGCATCGACGTTTTTACCCACCGCGATGCCGGTGCGGTTGCCAACGCGAAAGATATGCGTGTCGACGGCCTGCGCAGGCACGCCCCACCACATGTTCAGAACCACGTTGGCGGTCTTGCGCCCCACGCCTGGCAGCGACTGAAGCGCTGCGCGCGAATTCGGCACCTCGCCCCCATACTCGTCCACCAAGATCTGGCTCAGCTTCATCACGTTCTTGGCCTTCTGGCGGAAAAGCCCAATGGTCTTGATATGCTCGGTCAGCCCCTCAAGCCCCAGATCCAGCATCTTCTGCGGCGTGTCCGCGACCTTGAACAGCGCCCGTGTGGCTTTGTTCACGCCCGCATCGGTGGCCTGAGCCGACAGAGCCACCGCCACGACCAGCGTGTAGACATTCACATGTTCCAGCTCGCCCTTGGGCTCGGCTTCCTGTTCCTTGAAGCGCTCAAAGATCTCGCGGATCTGATGATATCCGAGTTGTTTTGCCATCGCGTCCATCCATTTCCGCAGATCGTCTTACGCGAGCCACGTTCAA